>JANYAB010000132.1 GCA_025355225.1 Bacteroidota bacterium | reverse complement strand
TCCGCGACCTGACGGAAAAATTGCCGCTGATGACTGTGCCCCGCTGGGTTAATACGCGCTGTCAGCCCATCGCCATACGCGATGTTTTAGCTTACCTGGAGGGTGTATTACTAAATGAGAAAAGTTTTAACCGTGCATTTGACATTGGCGGCCCAGATATTTTAACATTTAGGCAGATGATGCTTACTTACGCCAGCGTACGTGAGTTGAACCGCTATATGGTCACCCTTCCATTTCTTTCACCCAAAATATCGTCATATTGGCTCTATTTTGTTACATCCATAAGTTATTCGCTGGCCCAAAGCCTTGTGGATAGCATGAAAAATGAAACAATATGCCGGGATAATTCGATCAATGATGTAATTCAACACTGCTGCGTTACTTATCGCGAAGCGTTGGAACTGGCTTTCGCGCAGATCGAACAAAATTCTATAGCATCAAGTTGGAAGGATGCACTGAATAAGGGCTATCTTAAACCTGGTTTTATGGATCAATTCAAGGTGCCGCAAAATGGCACGCTTGAGTACAAAGTGAAGATGCCATTTGTACGTGATACGCGAGACGTTTTTGATAATGTTTGGGCCATAGGTGATAAACGCGGATGGTATTACTGGAATTGGATTTGGAATTTGCGTGGATTTTTAGATAAAATGGTTGGCGGTGTAGGATCCAGGCGTGGACGAACAAGTAAAAGCAATATTTCTCCGGGCGATGCCATCGATTTCTGGCGTGTCCTTTTAGCTGACAAAGCCGATAAACGCTTACTACTTTATGCCGAAATGAAATTACCCGGCGAAGCATGGCTTGAATTTAAGATCATAGAACGTAATGACGAGAAATTTCTTAGCCAAATTGCCACGTTTAGGCCAAAAGGGTTATGGGGCAGAATATACTGGGGCTTGATGTTCCCGTTTCATATCTTTATTTTTAATGGTATGGCCAGAAAGATAATTCAGTACAAAGCTTGATTTTATCCGGATTACAATACTTGTCATCGATGGCTATCCTGTATTAGTTTTGTTTGGTCCATACCAGTTTTTGAACATTATATCCAAGTGCTGTTGCCTTTGCTAGATAATCGTTTTTAACAGTCTCAGGCATGGATTTTTCACGCGATAATAACCATAAATAATCGAGGTTGTTCCCGGCCACCAGTGCATACCTGTAATCAGGATCGATAGCTATAACATTGTACCCTGCGTAGAACGGACCAAAGAATGAGACCTTTAGTCTGCCTTCTGATCCATTTCCAGTCAGTTTTGCTTTGCCGATGCTCTCTTTCCATTTTTTCTCTTTTACGCTGTAACCTTTGTTATCTACACGGATGGACTTATCGTCATTCAGTGAATATGTCGCGGTAACATGGTCAAGGTCCTTTTCAAACTTGAAATCAAATCTTGCGATCTCATACCAGGTGCCCAGGTATTTATCTGTTTGAAAAGGGCTGACGGCTTTGGCTCCCCTGGGGATAGAAACACATGAGGAGAAGCCTATTGCAATCGCAGCTATCGTCGCTCCTGCCAGTCCTAGGGCAATATATTCTTTTTTATATTTCATATTCTTTATATCGATGATCATATACATAACTGGCCCGGAAGTGAATAAAACACAGTAACAAACGCTTTCAAAAATATTTCAGGCTTTCCTGCTTTATAATCAACATAACAACGACTGGTGGGCTTCTTTTTTTCAGAAAATACCTTAAAGTTTACCACGGCAGTAATTTGCCGTCCCTGAAAAATCCCCCCGTTGGTCCGTCCTTCGGCAATGTTGCTGCCCAGACAATACATTTAGCTCCCTCATATACAGGTCGGGCTCCCCAGGCTTCCGTGCCGGGATAAGTCGCTGTAAAACCCGGGCACACCGCGTTTACTTTTACACCGCGCTCTTTAAGCTCCGCTGCGAACTTTACCGTTAGCCCATTCAGTGCAAGCTTACTGATTCCGTATGCGGTAATGTCTCCTTTGGCTATCAGGCCAAAATCCGGATCGCCAAATGAACCTGCGCCACTTGAAACATTCACAACTGAAGGGTTATCGCTTTTTTCAAGCAGGGATAAAAAACTTTTAATCACACGCCATGTGCCGAATAAGTTGGTCTCCAGCGCCTTGCGGGCGTACTCAAAAGTCTGGGAGAGAGGGGTACCGCCCCCGTCATAAAAGCCGCCGGCGTTATTAACTAATGAATCCAGTTTTCCGTACCTGCTCTCGATCTCCCAAGCCGCATTATTGATACTTGATTCATCGAGGATGTCCAGTACTACAGGTACCACGTCAAGTCCTTCATTTTTGAGTTTTATCGAAAGTGGCACGACCCTATCCCGTTCCCTGGCCGACACGATCACCCTAAAGCCCTCACCGGCCAATTGCCGGGCGACCTCGAAACCAAGGCCCATTTCCCTGCTGACCCCGGTAACCAAAGCCAATTTTTTTATTTCCATTTTTTACTTTTTATAATGATAAAATAGCCTCCGCTGCAAGCCTTCCTGATTTGATCGCACCGTTGATAGATCCGTTTAGTAAATAGTCACCGCATCTAAAAATTCGATCAGAATCCCGTATTTCACATGGTGTTAAATTATCT
>JANYAB010000112.1 GCA_025355225.1 Bacteroidota bacterium | reverse complement strand
AAACTTCCTAAATCATTTAAATCCGAAATCGAACATCCCAAATCCAAAATCAACCTCCTCCTTTTATCACTCTTTGTATCTCGTCCAGTTTCATTAAAGCTTCTACTGGTGTTAAGGTATTTACATCAAGGTTGTTCAGGGTGCCGCGAATCTTTACAAGAACTGGATCGTCAATCGAGAACATCTGCATTTGTACTGCTTGTTTTTGCACCTTGCGGATACTTTCTTTAATATGCTCCCCTCCTGTCCGTTCTGCTTCCAGTTTCTTTAATATTTCGTTGGCGCGGGCCAGCACTTTTTGTGGCATGCCCGCCAGTTTAGCCACATGTATTCCGAAACTATGCTCGCTGCCACCCGGAACCAGTTTACGCAGGAAGATGATCTGGTGACCCACTTCCTTTACGGTTACGTTGAAATTTTTTATACGCGGATGCGTGTTGCTTAGCTCGTTCAGCTCGTGATAATGTGTGGCAAACAGTGTTTTCGCGCTTGCCGTGGGATGATTATGCAAGTACTCCGCAATGGCCCAGGCGATAGATATCCCATCGTAAGTGGAGGTACCCCGCCCGATCTCGTCCAAAAGGATCAGGCTCCTGTCCGAAAGGTTGTTCAATATGCTGGCCGTTTCGTTCATCTCCACCATAAAAGTCGATTCGCCCGACGACAAATTATCCGAGGCCCCTACCCTGGTGAAAATTTTATCCACCAGGCCTATTGATGCGGCTTTTGCCGGCACAAAGCATCCCATCTGAGCCATCAGCACGATAAGGCCGGTTTGTCTCAAAAGGGCCGATTTACCTGCCATGTTGGGACCGGTAATGATAATGATCTGCTGCGATTCGCTATCCAGGTACACGTCATTCGTAATATACTCCTCGCCCAGCGGCAGGTTCTTTTCTATAACCGGGTGACGGCCGCCTTTTATGTCGATGACGCGGCTTTCATTTATTTCCGGCTTAACGTAGTAGTTTTTAATGGATATGGTGGCAAAGTTAAGCAGCACGTCCAGCCGGGCTATCAATTGCGCGTTTAGTTGTATGGGTTTAATATATTCCGCAAGGGAATAAAGCAGATCGTTGTAAAGCCGGGTTTCCAGCATCAGTATCTTTTCTTCGGCGCCTAATATCTGCTCTTCGTATTCTTTCAGCTCGGGTGTAATGTAGCGTTCGGCATTTACCAGCGTTTGCTTGCGTATCCAGTCGGTGGGCACTTTGTCGCGGTGCGCATGGGTAACCTCCAGGTAATAGCCAAACACGTTGTTAAAGGCCACTTTAAGCGATGGTATGCCAGTTTGTTCGGCTTCGCGCTTCTGGATCTCCAAAAGATATCCTTTGCCGCCAAAAGCGATCTTACGCAGCCTGTCCAACTCCTCGTTAATCCCGGTGTTAATTACCGATCCTTTTACCAGCATTACAGGCGGCTCGGGGTTCAGTTCGCGCTCAATCTTTTCGCTCATCATCGTGCAGGGGTTCAACTGCTCGCCAATAGCGTTTAATGGTAAGTTATCAGCTGCCCCGCATTGTTTTTTTATAGTTTCGATAGCCTTCAGCGCTTTTTTTAGCTGACCTATCTCACGTGGATTGGCCTTTTGCAAACCAATTTTGGAGATCAATCTTTCCAGGTCGCCAATCATCCTGATATGCTGCTTCAGGTGTTCGCGCAATTCCTCTTGCTGCACAAGATATTCCACCACGCCCAAACGATCGTTGATCGGCTTTATCTCTTTTAGGGGCATCACTATCCACCGCCGCAATAAACGCGCACCCATAGGCGAACAGGTTTGATCTAACACCTCAACCAGTGTATGGGCATTCTCATTTGCCGAACCAACCAGTTCCAGGTTACGCACACTATAACGGTCGAGCCACAGGTAACGGTCTTCCTCAATGCGGCTGATGGCCGAGATATGCTGCAAATTGCGGTGTTCTGTTTCGTTCAGATAATGCAAGGCCACACCGGCAGCAACAATGCCCAGGTTCAGCTTATCAATTCCAAAACCCTTTAACGATTTTACGCCGAAGTGTTTTAGCAGAGTTTCCTGTGCGTAATCGCCGGTATATGGCCATTCATCCAGTGTGTAAGTATAAAAGCGGTCGCCGTAGTTGTCTTTAAAGTCGCGTTGACGGCTCTTGGGGTAAATCACCTCGCTCGGACTGAAACTTTGCAGCAGCTTATCAATATAATCACTATTTCCCTGTGCGGTCAAAAACTCTCCCGTCGAGATATCGATCAGGGCAATGCCGATGCTGTTCTTATCAAAATACAGCGAAGCCAGGTAGTTATTGCTTTTTTGATTCAGGATACTATCACCAATAGCCACACCGGGGGTAACCAGTTCGGTAACACCCCGCTTTACTATGGTTTTGGTTGTTTTGGGGTCTTCCAACTGATCGCAAATGGCCACCCGCTGACCGGCACGCACCAATTTAGGCAGATAAGTATCTAATGAGTGATGCGGAAACCCCGCCAGCTCAATGTGTGTAGCTGCACCATTGGCACGCCGGGTAAGCACAATACCGAGTATACCCGCCGCCTTAATGGCATCATCGCCAAAAGTCTCGTAAAAATCTCCCACGCGGAATAGCAGTAAGGCTCCGGGATACTTCACCTTAATGGTGTTGTATTGCTGCATTAATGGTGTCTCTTTCGTAATGTCTTTTGCCAATACTTCTCCCGTTTATAATTTGGTAAAGTTAATTGCTTGCTTGGTTTTTAACCTCTTTGTGGAAAAAAGTTTGTTTGTGGATTAAAGAACCATATCGTTTTCGGGTGAAACGGTAGTCTGAGTTTTAAAACAATACCACATTTTGCAGGAACATGTTTATAAGCGAAATT
>JANYAB010000088.1 GCA_025355225.1 Bacteroidota bacterium | reverse complement strand
AATTGATAAGCATATTTGATACCTGTCAGAGGTGCACTGGTACGCCACGCTTTTGGCCGGCGCTATATACTAGCGTCAGGTTGGGGGAGTTATTTTTGTTAATTACAAAAGAGCCGGAAAGTTAAGACGGGCACTATCGGTGCTTAAGAGAATTTGATACCTGTCAGCGGGGCACCAGTACGCCACGTTTTTGGCCAGCGCTGCGTACTAGCGCCAGGTTATAGGGCACACTAGTGTGATGGAGGGTTGTCAAATGGTGAAACGCAAAACCGTCCCCCACAACGACCTTGACTCCTATGAACACAACCTGAAACTGGCGGCAGGAAAATATCCCCTGGTATTGGTGGTGGTCGACGGCGTTTACTCACAGGATGGCGACCTGGCGCCGCTAAAAGAAATTAGCGTGCTCTGCAAAAAATATAGTGCGAAACTGATGGTCGATGACGCGCACGGCACAGGTGTTATTGGTAAAACAGGTCGAGGCCTTATTGAGGCTTGTGATGCCTGGAATGATGTGGATCTCGTCACCGGCACCTTCAGCAAAACCTTCGGCCATGTCGGCGGCTATGTAGTGGCCAGCGAAGAAATGGTTAACTATCTCAAATACCAGAGCAAGCAGCATTTATTTTCAGCCAGCTCGACACCGGCCGCTATGTCTATTATTAAAGCGATTGAACTCATTGATGAAGAACCGTTGTGGATGGATATTCTGCGGAACAACATAGATTATTTCAGGCGTGGCTTACTGAACTTAGGAATGAACATCGGCAATACACAGTCGGCCATCTTCCCGGTACGTACCGGTGACAAGATCAAGAATGCAAAAATCTGTTATGCACTTCAGCAAAAAGGTGTTTACGCCAATCAAATTAACTACCCGGCAGTGTCTTTAAAAGATGCGCGTATCCGCATGGGTGTTACAGCCCTGCACGAGCGCGCTCATCTGGACGAGGCGTTGAATGTATGGTCGGATATTAAAAAGCAATTCGGATTATAAAGACAGGAAGTATTATGAAACCATTTATACAGACGTTGCATGATGATATGATCGAAGAGGTGAGTTTGTACAGCGAACTGGGGGCGCTGCCCGTAAAAAGGCTTTCAGGCAAATTGACCATCATCAATAAAACTTTAGCCGATTTAAAACAATTTGTCCAGGAAAACCCTTTTGCAGATCGGCAGGATGAAATCAATTTCTTCAAATACGAGAAGCCGCGGTTTGTTTCGGAATTGTATTGCGCACATCAAATGTTCAATATCGAAACACAGCGAAAGCAGTTCAATGAAGAAATATTGATTCGGAATTATTTTGAGCAGGAATTGAAGGTCATTAAGCACTTTTTCATCCAACACCAGTTCTTGTATCAATATTATCAATTAGAAGCTTGTGAGTTAGATGCTGTTCTGTTCGTTCGGGGTGCTGAAAGCTCTGCTGTTCTGTTGTCGGAACCACCCGACCTTGACCCGGGATATTCAACAAAAGGCGACTATCTGTTTGCCAATTTTATAGCATTTGAAAAGATGCAGGATTATTTGATCAATGAACTCTACCCGCAATCTGAACGAATACTGCCTGGCAAAGCGCTTACCTGGACGGGTGTGAGCGTGAACCTTGTCGAACTTGCTTATGGTATCTATTTAACCGGACAAATCAATAATGGGCAGGCAACGATTACGGAAATCATCCAGTGGCTCGAAAAGCAATTAAACGCGGATGTCGGGAATGCATACCGGCGCTGGCACGCGATATCCAATAGAAAACGCGTGACACCGACGAAGTTTGTTGATCAGATGCGGGATGCGATTAATAAGAAGTTGGATGATGATAATGGGTTGAATAAAAGGAATTAGTAGTTAGTCCATACAAAGCCCATACTTTTAAAAACCATGATTAACTGATCATCTACATGGGTAAGTCGCAGGTCGAATTTGTAACCTTCAAAAAGTGCTGGGCATCAGAAATGCAATCACTAAAGGAACTATCTTTAATGATATTTACGGAATTACAGTGATGCATAAGAGAATTCTTAATCTCACCGGTCCCGAAATGGAATCCGCTTTTGATACATGATCTAATATAAAATCTAGATGACAGAAGACCATATATTTTTACAGCATTTACGGGCACGGTTAACTCAAAAGCCTCATCAGCACATTATCAATCACATGTTGGCAACGCTTCCAGGTATCCCTGTTTACGCAGGATATAGTTTCGGCATTCAATTCGATACCATTGTACAACCTTTTCTTGAAATTGAAGAAACCATTATTCAGAAAATTTCCCTGACTGTAGATGTCAGCCTTTTTGATGAGCACGGCCGGCACTTTAATGATAATTTCAAAGGCTGTCTATGCGAGTTTTTTCTGTCAAGCGAAAAAGACTCGCATGATTCCAATCAATGGTTACTGCTCGACCTGGATGATCTTCTTTTCTATCTTAACCGTATTCAAAACACGATAGCCGTAGAACAATTTAACTTTCCCAAACTGACTAATTGTGTATTGGGTACAGGATTTGATTTTATTATGCAGGGACGGCTTTTCCAAAATAAATACTTTAAAAAATACTCCGGCCAGGTTTTAGACCTTTATTATGGGAACGAAATTAACGAGCTATTTGCGATCGCTACCAATGCAATTGCTTTTCTGTACCGCACACGTGACCGTGCGATAGAAGAATTGGAGCTAACACCAAATTTCCACTATTCCTCACAGCTTCATATCTATCCAAGATTTAACAATGCCGTCGCCGAGGTGGCCGGGACGTTATACGCTGTATGGGAACGTATCGCTTTTTTGTTTCATGAGTTCTTCCCGCTGTCCGCCAATGCTAAGATGGCTCCATCATTTAAGAAGTATGTCACCGATAAAGTGAAAGAAGCCGCAAAGGATGCCCGATTACAAAACAATGACCTTGGCTGGTTTGATCAACGCGTAAAAGGTGACCATTTACGCCTCGAAGAAATGCGGCATCCAACGGTCCACTACAATGACCTTCGTACACCTTCAGGAACCCGCGCTGTTGAACTGATGAAAAA
>JANYAB010000038.1 GCA_025355225.1 Bacteroidota bacterium | reverse complement strand
AGCCGCGTTTGACAGCATGCCCAACAGCGCTGTTAAATCTGGCGCGGTTGATTTTGTTTTGCCGCCTGAAAAAATCGCGGAGCGCCTGATTGCCATTAATCACCCCTTTCATACAGACTATACCTCGAAAGAAGTATCCGGTTCAGTTCAGCAGCAGGACGGTGAAATTTTTAAACAGATACTAACAGTGCTCCGTGTACGCAGGGGAGTAGATTTTACTTATTACAAGCAAAGCACCTTAAAACGACGGGTCATTCGCCGCATGGCCCTGAGTAAAATTGAAAAACCAGTCGAATACCTGGGATTTTTGCGCGAAAATAAAAGCGAGCAGGATGCATTATACAATGACATGCTGATCTCCGTTACTAACTTCTTTCGCGACTCGCAAACCTTTGATGTTTTAAGTGAAAGGATACTGCCTGAATTGCTAAGCAAAAAAACAAACGGCGAGCCTCTGAGAATATGGGTTGCCGGATGCGCTACCGGTGAGGAAGCGTATTCGATGGCGATATGTCTGCAAGAGTATTTGGGTGATAAAGCGGCAGTAATGAAGATACAGATATTTGCAACTGATATTTCTGAAACTGCGATTGCAAAGGCACGTACAGGTATTTACAGGTCTACTGAATTGGAAGGGCTGTCATCATCCAGGCTCCAACAATTTTTTACTAAACTCGATGGCAGTTACCAGGTAGCCAAGGCAGTTCGTGATCTTTGCGTATTCGCTCATCACAATTTGCTTAAAGATCCGCCATTTTCCAAAATAGACCTGGTTAGTTGCCGCAATGTACTGATCTACCTGGAACCCATTTTGCAAAAGCGGGCCTTAACTACCTTTCACTATGCTTTAAACGAAGATGGTTACATGGTGCTTGGCAAGACGGAGAGCATTGGGACCAATACAGATATTTTTAAGGTTTATAACAGTGTCGAAAAAATATACACCCGGAAAGGCGCCATAGGCAGGTTCATGAATTTTACTTCGCCAACCAGGGAACAGGTATTTCGCGAAACAGATAAAAGTACCCAAAGGGAAGATCCGGAAAAAGTCATCTTTAAGATAGCTGATGAGACGATGCTGGCAAACTTTATGCCGGCAGCCGTACTGGTTAACGAAAAGTTTGATATCATACAGTTCCGGGGATCAACAGAAACATGGCTTATTCCGCCAGCTGGAAAACCAAGTTTTAATGTGATAAAAATGGCCAGGGAAGGACTCGCCTTTGAATTAAGGAACGTCCTTCACCTGGCGAAAAAAACAAATATGCCTGCGCGTAAATTTGCTGTTTTTTTTCAGTTAAATAACCTAACGCATTTCGTTAATGTGCAAGCTGTTCCCTTAAAAGATGTACTCGAACCTCACTACCTGATCGTTTTTCAACCTGCTTCATCAACCGGGATCCAGAAAGCCTCGGGCGAAACCAACGGCACCCACGCAAATATAACTTATAACGAAAGTGAACTGCGCATTGAACAATTAGAGAAAGAGCTTATCCAGGCACGTGCAGATATGCGTACAATAACTGAAGAACAGGAAACGGCCAACGAAGAATTGCAAAGCGCTAACAAAGAGCTGCTTTCGGGGGGTGAAGAATTGCAAAGCCTGAACGAGGAACTGGAAACCTCCAAAGAAGAACTGCAAAGCACGAACGAAGAAATAATAATCGTAAATAAGGAGTTGCTGGACAGGAACGATCAATTGAACAGTGCGCGCCTATATACTGAGGGAATTGTAAACACAATTCGTGATCCATTAATTATTCTTGACAGCGACCTGCGGGTAAAGCGGGCAACAACCGGCTTTTATCTTAAATTTAAAACCAGCGAGAAAGAAACTGAGGGACTGCATATATATGAGCTTGGTAATCGCCAATGGGACATACCACGCTTAAGAGAATTGCTGGAAGATGTGCTCCCCTCAAAGAAGGAGTTGAAGGATTTTGAAGTTATCCATGTTTTCCACGGGATGGGAAAAAGAACAATGTGCCTCAATGCCCGGCAAATTGATAATATAAATGGCGAACAATTGATATTGTTGTCCATCGAGGACATTACTGATAAACGCAAGGTAGAGGAAGGATTAACCGAGGTAGAACGCTTGTTAGGTGAAAGCAGGGAAAGATTAAAAATTGCTGTTGATTCAGCAGGGCTGGGTACCTGGGACTATGATCCGCAAACAAAGGTATTGGTGTATGATAAACGTTGCAGGGAAATACTCGGGCTGTTACCATCAAGCCTTATGGATCTGTCTTCTTTTTTAGGAAATATCCACCCTGATGACCGGGCACGTGTAGAACGCAAAATAAACGAGATCCTGCACGGCCAAAGTTCCGGAGAGTTTGATATGGAGTACCGGGCAACCATCGGCGAAAAAAATAAATGGCTGAAGGCCAAAGGCAGAGCCTACTATAATGAACAAGGAGCCGCTATTCGTTTTATTGGTACCATATTGGATATTACTGTACAAAAAATGATTGACGAAGCTACCCATGAATTATTAAAGAAAAAAGATGAATTTATCAGCGTTGCCAGTCACGAATTAAAAACGCCGATCACGAGTCTTAAGGTAGCGCTGCAAATGATAGAACGCACAGCGCCGCAAAATGAGGAGGCGAAACCTCTTGGAAATTTTGTGCGAAGGGCGATCAAACAGGTAGACAAAATTGTTGCCCTGATCAAAGATCTGTTGGATGTTACGGCTATTCAATCAGGTAAGTTAGAATTAACGAAAACC
>JANYAB010000032.1 GCA_025355225.1 Bacteroidota bacterium | reverse complement strand
GGTTGACGATGTATGGCGCATAAGTTTTCTCCTCACGCCGCACACGATCCCGTCCCTGGTTCGTCGAAATGACATAGTTTTTTAGTTAAAATGAGTGATAAACGGCAATGCTAAACCCGTTATATTTATAATACCGTTAAGATACGGTAGAAAATACCGTGAAAACACGTATTTTTTTACATCAGCATATGCCTAATATTGCTATATCAAAAGATTTTAATATTAAATGGAAAAACTTAAAAATGAAATTTATGTCAACAACAACTGAAAACGACGTGAAACAGATGATATTGGATGTATCAGAACTGGACGGTTCAATCGATGGTATCGATAACGCTTCCGCACTGTCGGATCTTAATTTTAACGGCAATATGTGTAACGACCTCGCGCAGCAGTTAAATAGCTACGTGAAATCTGCAAAGCCGGGGGCATTTGTTAATAATTCGGAAATTACCAGCGACATGACTGTTCAGCAGGTTATTGATCTGATCAACCAAAAACTTGGACAATGAAAAAGATATGGCTAATCCTATTTTGCATTACCCTTTCGGTTAGTGCATTTTGCCAGCACAAGGATACGACTACCGCAACTACACCTTTTTTTGGAAAATTCCAGCTTCGCAGATCCTTTCAGACAGCAGAATACCAACAAGATCCCGCGATGCTGCAGCTAACATTACCGGGTACCGGCCGAAGTAACTGGCTGATAGATGCAGGCGCGGCTGTTACTTTAGGTAAACTAAGCTCCAACTCCTTTACCTCTAAATTAGTGGTGGAATTTCACCGGAACACGTTGATTGACAGTCTGCAATATAATTACCAGGCGGGCTATAATTTTTCGTGGTTTAAAAGAAAAGGTAATTACCACCTTACCCCGGTTTGGCTGGGCAACGTAAAATATATACGCGACCGGGCAGATAGCAGCCACTCCCTTGCGACTACGCTCAATTTTTCGTTATACCGCTCAGGAAAGAATAGTTGTAACCTGGGGAGGCCGGCCTATTTAGCCGATGAAAAATATACTTATCAATTAAGCCCTTCTATTGAGGCACAATATCAACAGATATTAGCTTCTGATAAACAGGCAACCGGATCAATACTGCGGCCATTGCTGGATATTTCTGCATCTTTTGCCTGGAATAGAAAAAAGGAAATCGATACATTAACCACCTGTAGAATGGTCAATGGGGTTCTCACAATGGTTAAAGTTAAAAAAACGGAAGCTCCCAAAAAATTGATGGAATTCGCTTTTGATTATGCTAATCGTTACGCCGCTATCAACAATACAGGCAATGGGGAGCGTTACACCAAATTATTAAAAGCCGGAGTTAATTATTACCTGCTTAGCAGCGATAGTATGACCATATCATTGGGCGCAAGTTATAATTTAGGTTCTGATCCGCTAAACGGGCTTAAGGACCAGCGCTTCTGGCAGTTCTCTTTTCAGTTGCAATTATAAAGCTGTAATTGATCTATGGATTGGCTGCAGTTGCATCCTGTGCCAACTTTGCATCGTCAGGAGTTTTTGCGAGGTCGTTATCAAGTGCGTACAGTGCGTCGCCGTGGGCTTTTTCACCACCGGCAACTTTTATCTTCGACAACAGGTCAAGCGCCAGTGTTTCTTCTTCAGTCTGTTCCTTTACAAACCACTGCATGAAATTCCAGGTTGCCCAGTCCTTCTCTTCCATACTCATGTTTACAATATTGTAAATTGAAGAGGTGTTTTCCACTTCCGATTTAAATATTTTTTCGAAACAATCGTTTACGCTTACCGG
Organism: Bacteroidota bacterium; assembly: GCA_025355225.1. GTDB lineage: Bacteria > Bacteroidota > Bacteroidia > Sphingobacteriales > Sphingobacteriaceae > Mucilaginibacter. Next base: position 1,324 of record JANYAB010000032.1, on the reverse strand, counting down.
GTCGGCTCCCGGGGCCGGTATGGCGGTTACAGTTACTTTCGCGCCTCTTTTGAGAATATATTCCAATATCTTCATCATATGGTTGCGCTCTTCATTTGCATGCCGGAAGAGGAAGTTTGCAATGCCCTCGTATCCCTTGTCGCTTGCCCACGAGGCATAAGCAAGGTATATCTGCGCATTGGCCGCTTCGTTTAAAACTTTTGCAAGTGTTGGTGATAGCCTGTTAGTGTCCATAAAATGCTTAACTAAAATCTTCACCAATGGTTTTTAGAAAGTTGATTTATTTTATAGCACCTGCCTGATAATAATTAACATAAAATGAGTAAATCACTATTCGCGTACCGTCCCGGAAATTCAGGTTTTCAGTACTTTAGAAATTAACGGTCCAAGATCTAAAGGTGCACTTATGGCAGGAGATAATGAGTGCCTCTGTTTAACGTATGAAGCATCGTTATACGCTACCCAAACTTTTTGGTCGCTATCTTTCCATGCGATAACTTTCAAAGGAAGGTCGAGTGCGGCTAAAGGGTTTTCTGTCATTATTGGCCCTCCGGCTTTGGGGTTTCCAAACATAATGAATTCAATAGGTGCTATACTTTGCCCGGTACGAAATAACTCCGCTTGCTGATCGATCCTGGCATATACAGTTACCCCATTTTGCTGCAAAATTGACTGTAAGCGATCAATAGTTTCTTTTACAGAATACGGACTTGGTTGAATAACAATTCCATTGGGATCCATAAAATTAAATTCAAGGTAAAGCTGATATAAAAATAAAGGTTAATAATTTATCCTGAAAGTGTGTTGGGCTGAAAAGGTTGATTATGCTGTTTCCGTTACCAGTGGCAAACTTAAAGGCTAATTAGCGCATCGGGTTCCTTTTTGGCTTTTCTGCACATTCCGTACTTAAATTATTGGGGCCGATTTTGTATATTTGAATATAGAAATAAATTGGTGATGTATAAACAAATTTTAGTTCCTGATAAAAAAAATCACAGTGTTGAAATGCCTGAAGAATTTTTCGGTAAGAAAGTAGAAGTAACCGTTGTGGAAATAGTTAATCCAACTTCGGATATGTATCCTATTCCGCCTTTGGGTAAAAAGGTTGCAGTGGATGAGTTGTTTGAAAGTTTTGGCATGGCCCCGGATTTTCCGTCGATTGAGGAAATCAGAACTAAAGCATGGCCTTCCAAATGGTAATCTTTGATAGTAATATTCTTATTGAACTTTGTCGTGGCAATATTCGCTTTTGTACGTATCAAAACAAAAAATATTCCAAAGAAAACTCCAAACCTTTGTTATTTTTGCGGCCATCAAGCCCGCG
>JANYAB010000012.1 GCA_025355225.1 Bacteroidota bacterium | reverse complement strand
ACAAGCGGTCTTTGCTGCAAAATGCGCCGCCTGCCATAAAACTACTGATCAAAAAATAGTAGGTCCTGGTTTAAAAGATGTTACCAACAGGCGTACACCCGAATGGATCATGAACCAGATCACCAATCCTTTGGAAATGGAACAGAAAGACCCTGTAGGACAGGCGTTGCTTGCAAAGCACCTTACCCAAATGACCTTTCAAAATGTCACTGACGATGAAACCCGCCAGATTCTGGAATTCCTAAGACAAAATGATAAACAATAATCCTATAAACCTTTAAATAATAAATCATGAAACGTTCAAATTCTAAGTTTCTTATGCTGTTCGCAGGCATGTCAGCATTACTGTTGACCTATGCATGTAAACCGGGAAAAATGGGTTCGTCAGTAGATGCAGACGCGGCAAAAAAAGTATATGTAGCTCCGGGTAAATACGATGAGATATATGCATTTTTATCGGGTGGTTTTAGCGGCCAGGTTGCTGCTTATGGCGTACCATCGGGTCGTTTGTTAAAAGTGATACCTGTTTTTTCCCAAAACCCTGAAAATGGTTACGGGTATTCTGAAGAAACAAAACCTATGCTGAATACCTCGCATGGTTTTGTGCCATGGGATGATTCGCACCACCCCGAGTTATCAAAAACAAATGGTGAAGATGATGGGCGCTGGTTATTTATCAATGGCAATAATACTCCCCGTATTGCCAGGATCAATCTTGCCACCTTCAAAACAGTCGAAATAATTGAACTGCCTAATATAGGCGGCAACCATGCCTCGCCATTCTGTACCGAAAATACTGAATATGTGGTGGGTAACACCCGTTTTAGTGAACCGTTGGACAACAGCAAAACTGATGTGCCAATTGATAGCTATAAACAAAACTTTAAAGGTGCGGTATCTTTTGTAAAAGTTGATAAAGATAACGGATCAATGAAACTTGCATTTCAATTGATTGTACCTCCCTTCAACTATGACCTTGCGCATGCCGGAAAAGGCCCTTCACATGATTGGATGTTTTTTACCTGTTATAATACAGAACAGGCCCACACCCTGCTTGAAGTGAATGCCAGCCAGCGCGATAAGGATTTTGTAATGGCGGTAAACTGGAAAAAAGCCGAGGAACTGATCCAGGCGGGTAAGGGTACAAAAATACCTGCGAAATATGTACACAATGTATACAATGAAAATACCCATTCAGCTACTTCAACCCTGGAAACAGAAACCCAAACCCTGGATGTTACCAAATTCCCTGGCTTAGTATACTATATGCCCTGCCCTAAATCACCACACGGGGTTGATGTAACCCCTGATGGAGAGAATATAGTTGCCAGCGGAAAGCTCGCGGCGGTTATCCCGGTATTTTCCTTCAAAAAGATGCTTGATGCTATCGACAAAAAACAATTTGACGGAATGATAGACGGTAACCTGCCAGTACTCAAATACGAGTCGGTATTAAAGGGTGAAGTTAAAAAACCAGGCTTAGGTCCATTACATACAGAGTTCGACGGTCAGGGCTATGCTTACACTACCATGTTCGTGTCATCAGAAGTGGTGAAATGGAAAATTGATAACCTGGAGATCATTGATCGTATCCCATCTTATTATTCCCCTGGCCACTTATCAATTGTTGGCGGGGATTCTAAAAAACCTTATGGTAAATACCTCCTTTCTTTAAATAAAATCACCAAGGATCGTTATTTGCCCACCGGCCCCGAGTTGGCCCAGGCTTGTCAATTAATTGATATTACCGGGAATAAAATGAAACTCCTGCTGGATTTTCCAACCATTGGCGAGCCACATTATGCACAAATGATCCCTTCGGAAAAAATCCTTAAAAACCAGGTGAAGTTTTTCAAATTGGAGGAAAACAAAAACGTTTACGCTACCAAATCAGAAAAAGACACGAAGGTTGTCAGAAACGGCAACAAAGTGGATGTTTACATGACTGCCATACGTTCACATCTTGCGCCTGATAATATTGAGGGAATCAAAATTGGCGATGAAGTTTACGTCCATGTTACTAATCTTGAGCAGGACTGGGATGTACCGCACGGCTTCGCTATTAAAGGTGCAAGCAATGCCGAGTTATTGGTTATGCCAGGTGAAACTTGTACACTGAAATGGGTGCCCGGTCAGGTTGGCATTGTTCCATTCTATTGCACTGACTTTTGTTCCGCCCTTCACCAGGAAATGCAAGGCTATTTCAGGGTATCCCCTGCAGGCTCAAGTGTCCCTCTTAAATTCTCTATCGGAGTTAATCCGGTAACTGAATAGCTGTTATTCAATAACGTGCAGCGCAATTTTTCAATGGGCGCTGCACGTTTATCCTAAGTATATAACTATGAAAACGTTGTCGAGAATATTGGTAATCATAAGTGCCGTACTTATGTTAAGCGCTTATTTTTTCCCTCTGTGGCACATTTTATTGGATGCGCCTCAATATCCTGAAGGCCTCGAATTGAAAATATGGCTTAATGGCTTGTCCGGAAATATTGCTCAGATCAATGGTTTGAATCATTATATCGGGATGAAATTTATTGTAGCTAATGATTTTAAAGAGTTTAAAATACTTCCTTATGTTTTCGGGGTGTTAACACTAATAGGATTCGCGGCTGCAATTGCCAAAAGCCGTAAGCTGCTATGGATATGGTTTATCAGTCTGTGCTTGTTTGCCATTGTGGGCTTTAGCGATTTTTATGTTTGGGAATACAATTATGGACATAACCTGAATCCACATGCAGCTATAAAAGTTGAAGGTATGAATTACCAACCCCCGCTTTTCGGGTATAAGCAACTGCTCAACTTCACTGCTGGTTCATTGCCAGACACAGGAGGGATATTGGTGGGATTAGGAGGAGCCTTAGTAGTTGTAGCACTATTTTATAAACCGCGTCTATCGCCGAACAAATCAAAATGAAAAC
>JANYAB010000008.1 GCA_025355225.1 Bacteroidota bacterium | reverse complement strand
TCCTCTGCTAAGTTTATTGTTTCTTCACCTTTGCCTAAATCATTTAGACTTGGGCGTAATCATATTACATATTATTGGTATGCATTCGGAAACCAATATAAGTGTATTATTCGATATCCCTTTTTGCCTGATGATTATGTGCATTTTGACTGCAAAGGATAATGTCTTTCTAAGATTTAATAAAGGTTTATGCTATTTATTACCCTCTGTAGTATTCGTCTATCTTATTTTAAATCATAGAATATTTGAAGATGTAAGGTGGATAATGTGCCTCATTTATTGGCTACTTTCTTTATCACTTTATTTCGAAAAACGAATTTCAGCTTTCCTACTAGATAAACTAACTTACATAGGAAAGATTTCTTATGCGTTATATCTGGTTCATGTTCCAATAGCAAAACTTATCAAGAAAACAATCTTTATAAGCGATCAAAGAACAGAAATTATAGTAAAGTATGTCTTGTGGATTGTTATAACATTTGCGTTATCAATTTTACTAGAAAGGTATTTTCAACCAGTGGTAAAAAGGTTAATTTTAATGAAAAAATCAAAACCTGCCCCGCTCCCAGTAACTTAAATTATCGTGTGTCGCCTGGCAAACCCATCAAAATGATAAAGATGCCGTTACACTCGTTGTCTAAACTATGATTCGTCGTATTAAGGGATAGCTATGATGTAAAATATCCCGGCATTGATCTTATAATCATCTAATCCTGTGAATCATAGTTCAAACAAATAGACGGCTCAAGTCCCGCTGCGATTATTCCGCAGCACATTAACACTAAAAATCGTGTGTTTAGTGATTGATTTCCTTTTTAGCTAAAAAACCATTTCACGAACGAGCTCGGGGGGAGAGCGTGGCGCGGGGAGAAAACTGTCCAGGCGCACAGTTGACTATGCATTTAGTATAAGTTTTCTCACCTGCTCCCCCGGCACCATCCCTGCGCAGGTTCGAAATGATATGGTATTTATTTGCTTTCCTCAATCACTAAACACATTAAAAATTAAACAAACAATTATGGAAGAAAAATTAACATTGCTTCAGCGCATTACCAGCGCAACACCGGTATTTTTTAAAAAAGTACAGGTATTTGGTATCGGCCTTGCCGGTTTGGGCGGCACCCTGGCTGCTATTCACGGCATCCCGGCAAACCTCACCACAACTTTAATTTCGGCAGGTACCGCGTTAGCCGCGCTCGCTCAATTCGCAGTAGAAACAGCCCCAGCCCCCCAACCCCCTGAAGGGGGAGTAAGAGCGGAAGGAGGTATCGCGGCTAATGAAACTATCTGAACAAGGTGAAAAACTTATAAAAAGCTGCGAGGGCTTGCGACTTACGGCCTACCGCGATATTGCCGGTATCTGGACCATCGGCTATGGCAGCACCCGTTACCACGACGGTGTACAGGTAAAACCAGGTGACAAGCTCGCCAACGAGGTGCAAGCCGAAGCATTGTTCGGCAATACGCTTGGCCAATATGTGGACGCCGTTAACAATTATGTTAAAGTTCCGCTTACACAAAACCAGTTTGATGCCCTGGTCTCCTTCACTTATAACGAAGGGACAGGCGCATTAAAGGGATCTACCCTGCTGAAAGAGCTAAATGAAAAAGACTACGAAGCCGCCGCTGATCAGCTTTTATTATGGAACAAGATCACTGATCCCCAAACCGGAGAAAAAAAGGAAAGCGTCACGCTGAAAGCACGCCGGGTGGCAGAGCGGCAATTGTTCCTGGCTGTGCCATAGGTGTTCGGAAGATATCATAACGGACATAATTCCCTCCCAGGGGAGGGGTGCGGATGCCTGCGAAGTGGCAGGGAGGGGTTAATCGCCTTGCAAAGCACGTTCATTAACCCCACCCTACACCCGCCCCGAGGCGGGAATCGCACAGGTCCCCTGCTTTTAGAACTTCTTTCGAACATCTGTGCTGGCCCTACCAGCGGATTAAAAATTATAAAAAACAAAGCTTATGACAACTATTGAACACAACGAACTAAGAGGTATAACCCTGAAAAACCTGGCCGTAACTATTGTGAGCACTGCCAGTATTGTGGTTTCCGTAATGACGACTTACTTCCAATTGAAGGCAGATATTCAGACAGTTAAGACCAGCCAGGACTTCCAAACCCGCGTCAACG
>JANYAB010000003.1 GCA_025355225.1 Bacteroidota bacterium | reverse complement strand
TTTTTCCAAAAGCCTGCTCCATTGTCCTGGTTAATGCCACCGCGTTTTGTGCGTCATTCCGCGCAGAATCTTTTGTCGCCCTTAACCGCGAAGATATTGATTTGGCAGAATCAGGCGTTACCTGTTTAAAGTAATCATTCGACATTAGATCAGGCATACCAATTTCATTGTGCAGTTTTGGGGTAGCAGTATTTCGGAAATAAAATTTAAGTGGCATCAGTCCATACGGGCCGCCACCGCTTATAAGGCCGAAGGCCGAGTTCGGTATATATTTAATACGGGGCGCCAATGCCTGTAAGTTGGTTGCAATAGAATCTTCAAGCGCCCCGGTGGTATTATTCTTGTCGCTGCCTGCGAACAGGGCAATGGAAGGATGGTTTCGGATTCGTTTTATAAAATGATTCAGATTATCAATAAATATTGGGGAGTAGATGGACCCGGACCCATTGGATGACTTTTCGTGCCATAGATCCTGCCATATCATGATACCATACTTATCGCAGGCCTCATAAAAAGAATCGTCATCCACCTGTGCCTCCCAGTTTCGTATCATATTTAAGTTCATCTCCTTCTGGTAACCAACAGCAATATCATATTCCCTGGCGCGATACCGCATTAGATCTTCTGCAAAACCCCAATTGCCACCGCGCGGAATAAACCTTCTGCCATTTATCCATAGCCGTAGAATCCCGCCAAGTTCCGAATAGGTCATTTCGCGAATACCTGTTTTAAATGTTTTTTTATCTGACTGCTGCCCATCGGCTGCTGCGAAAGACAGGGCCACATCGTAAAGGTTCTGATTTCCGTACCCGTTGGGCCACCATAACAGTGGATGATGCAACCGGAATGAAGGATTTGACAATGGATTGAGTATGATGGTTTTTGTCTCCAGCGGTCCAAGCGTAACCTGTTGCTCAAAACTTACATTACCAAACTTACCGTGCAATGTGCCCGCTACATCCTGCTTAATATGATTGCGAAGGGTGAGTTCCATCTTTAAATCGGCCCAGGTAGTATCCGGCAAAGGCAGGCTGCTTGAAATGAAAGAATTTTCTATAGTTACCGGTCCAGTCGTAGAAAAGTACACATCTTTCAATATCCCGGTGTTGCGGCCGCGCACAGCCGGTACCAGTTCCCAACCGGAAGAAGCCGGAGAAACAGAATTATCGGGCTCATCGCCACTTGGGTCGGCGCCATTCCTGATCCGTTCAGTTGGAAAGCCCGGCATTTCATTTTTTAGCACGCGAACTGCTAATGCGTTTTTACTACCCGGTTCAAGCATATTTGTGACATCAAACTTTCCTTTGATGAATGGGCTTTTGATAAGTCCCAGATAATTGCCATTGAGGTAAACTTCTGCCTTGCAGCTAACGCCATCAAAATTCAAAAACAGTCTCCTATTGGCGAATGAAGAAGGAACAGCAAACATATCCCGGTACCAGAAATCATCATAAAAATAAGAGTCGGAAATCATCAGGTTGTTATTGCCATGATTGGGATCTGGTACGGCGCCGTCATTCAGGTAACTTACCAGCGAAGTGCCAGGCACAGTAGCAACCAGCCAATCGTCATCATTATATCTCTGCCCGGATAAGAAGTCGCCTTCAGCGTGCACATTGGATGCACGCTGAAGTTTCCATGCGCCGCCTGCGAGCTGGAGTCGTCCATTTTGCAAGTCAGCCTGGGGATGCGCTACGGGTACGGGGCCGCCTGTTCCCATTACCTCAATTTCGCTCAAAATATATCCGTTATTCGTATCAACAGGCTTGGTCATCAGCACACGCACAAACCAACCCCGTACATCCTTTTTCATCGACAGATCGGTAACATTGTCTGTATTTACAGTTAGCGCAGCGATGTCCTGCCAATGCTCAGCATCGTCCGACACTTGTACTTTACCCTCAGTTGCCGGACTTATCCAACTCAATTTGATATGGTTAAAACTGCATTCGGCACCAAGATCAACATATACCCATTCCTCACCGCTTCCCGCACTTTTCCAGGCACTGGTAAAATGATAGGGACCACCTACCGGCGCTGCTTTGTTTTTGTTATACAAACCTAAATGAGCCAACGACCAATTCTTAGCATTGGGATCATTCCCGTTAAACCGGTAATATTTGTAGCGCACTGCCTTGTTTAACTTAAAACCATAGTTTAATATACGCTTGTTAGGTGGTGCAAATCTGCGTGCCAGATTCATTTGCCTGGTTGTCAGTTTTTGTCCTTCAGGATAGGTGGATTTTTCCAGGAATTCCGCTAAAGCATCGGTACCAGGCAATGATTCGCCGTTTACCTTACCCAGTTCTTGCCATTTAACGCCGTCGTCAGATCCACTCACTGTTATTATCCAGGGCGTCAGCGTCAATGTATTTAACGTAACGCTGCCTATAAGACTTATACTGTCTACCGGTGGCACATCGTAATTGCCTGCCATTTGCACCTGCAGCCAAACATCGGTTCCGGTTAACATCTGCTGATCAGTTGCGTACTTGTCCAGTATACGCTCCCTTGCATCCCTTCCCAATGCACCCTGGCTGCTCGTACTGGTTACTATCCAGCCCGGGAGCCCAGTGTCGGTTATGCCGTCAGTGACTAATTGGGCTGTAAGGTTATAATCGTACGCACTTGACTGATATGCGGCGCTATTTAATGCCAGGTTTCTGTAGCGTTTTGCGTCAATTTTAACTCCGGGAGTAAAACTTTCTTTTGGATCGCCGGGGTATATTCCTATGCCGCGTGTATATTGTTGTGCCTTAAGGGGATGGCCCGAAAGGAAAAATAGCAAAAAAGGCAGACAAAAAATCCAATTCGAATTTAAAGAGAAAGATACTTGATAGGGTATTCTCGCATCAGCCTTACTCATATTTATGATCGGTTTATTGTTTAATATAGGTTTGAGCTATTTTGTTTAAGTGCTAAAAACAACATCACACATCTACCCGAGATAAAGTTATATAATTCCCTCTTTATCAGGTCATTTTTTAAAAATACAATAACATAAATTTATTTAGTCAATAATACTTTTAATAAATTGCTTTATCAAAACCGAGCACATGCAAAAGGATATTAAATCGATTGCTATTGACTTTATTAAAACCCTTCAAAATAGGTCATCAGCCGAAGAACTACTTCAGTTTTATCATCCCGATATAGAACAAATAGAGTTTCCAAATGCGTTAACCAAGAATACCGGGATCAGGAATTTAAGTGACATGACCGCAGCCGCTGAAAGGGGTAAAAAAGTATTATTAAAAGAAGAGTATGATATTATAAAATCTTATATCTTCGAAAATACAGTTGCATTAGAGGTTATTTGGACCGGGATTTTAGCTATACCTTTTGGCAACATACCGGCTGGCGGACAAATGAAAGCCTACTTTGCCCAATTTTACGAGTTCAAAGATGGGAAAATTATAAAAATAAGAAATTATGATTGTTTTGAGCCCTTCAATTAATCTTCGCCCCAGGCTGTGATGCTAAAGCTAAAGCAAAAATGCCTTAAAGTAAGCTTTTGCATAATCTCCCCAATCCTTAAATGCAGCTTGCAAAGTTGTCCGTAATCCTTTGTTGTCGGTTGATTTACCTTTTTTGGGTGGATTTAATGCATTGTCGGGCAGGGAGGTATCAGTTACTTTAGTGGCAAACCAGGTAACATTTTCGTGGGGCAGGGCCACGCCCAATATCATTCCCGGTAAGCCGGTAAATGATTCAGGACCACCAGAAACAGGGATTTCAGTGGTATAAAATGCCACTACATAGATAGAATCCAGTACGATGGCATTCGCCCGCCTGCAGATATAGCCCGCAATTTCGCGTGTTTCATCGGTGATCTTCCAATTAATTTTTCGTGTGCTGTCCTTTAGCAGGAAAGTTTCTTCAAATACTTTCTTTTGAATAATGCCGATACTGCCCGTAAGGTCGGTATAAACAACATTGATTTGATTCCCCATGGGGCTGTCGCTAAAAAAGCCTCCTCCTGTAGTTGTTTCTGGTACGATTGGCGTGAACAGGGTTTTATTATTTGAAAAGGATAGCGTACTCTTCAGAATTTTAAATTGCGGCTGAGTTTTTTTGTATTGATCAAATGCCGGCTGATAAAACGCCTCGTTATCCTTGTTAATGTTTTTTTTAATGATCGCATACATATTGATGTTTTTGTCAAACTCAATAGTACCTGATGTAGTAAAGTGAGCATTCTGGGCAAATAAACTGATGTTTAAAAACAGCAAGCCTGTAATATAGATAAGTGTATATTTCATATCGTTATTTTTTTGGTGCGCCCCCACCCATTTTGGTGAAGTCATAAATGATGGAAAACATAAAATACCGTTTAATTGTGGTGTAACTATTTTGCGTGATCAGGTTGGCGGTAGCATTTCTGTTGAAGCCGACATTTTGGTTGAGCAGATCATTCCCCCAAAGTTCAAGCTTCAGATTGTCACCTTTTAAAAAAGTTCTGATAATAAATGCATTAATGATCAATTTACTGAAATCATGGTTGAACGATGCTGTTTTGGCGGTATATTCGTAATTACTATATGATCCTATCTGGAACTTTCCCGGAAGGTATATATTGAATTGACCATCTGCTTTAAATCCTCCGCCATTATTATTGGCCTGTTGCTGCAATGATGATTCATTAATAGTATATGTTGGCCCCCCAGACAGGTAAAAATCAAATTTTTTTTCTTTGTATTTAGAAAAACTTAACCGGGGATTATAAGTATAACTTTTTGTCATATTCAACACATTGTTTGCAAGGTTATAATAGATATTCCCATTTGCATTTAAACTGAACCCCATATTCATATCCAGCTTTTCAATTTTCTTGTCAAAATTGGCACCCAAAAAGAAACTGGATGTTTTTTTGCTGCCCAGGTTAAATGCCTGGCTTATGCTTTTTCCGGAAATGGGGTTCGTTGTGGTATTGTTAACTATGGGGTTGCTGGTGAAAGAATAATCCCCATATAGCCATATATACTGACTTGTTAAGATTTTATACGAGTTATAGTTGATATTAAAACGGTTAGTAAATGATGGTGTAAGACCAGGGTTGCCTAATACTATGTTTAGCGGGTCATTATTTACCCTTAGCGGCTGAATTTGGTCTAACGAAGGCTGGGTTGTATTGCCATTATAGCTTAGCCTGAACGATTTTTGCTGTGAAAAACGATACTGATAACTTGCTTGCGGCGCCCAGTTTATAAAATTCCTGTCCAATACATTATTGGTGTGCTCATCAACCTGGTGAAAGTTTACATCCATTACTTTCGTGCCGAAATTTATAATTGTTTTACCTTTTTTATAATTGAAAATGGCACCCGCCTGGTTCGAAAACTGGTTCAATTTGTAATTACTGCTCAGTGAGTCGACCAAAATATTGTAATTGCCGGCCGACGACCGATTAAAAGATCTCCTGTCGGCGCTGCTGTTATCAATCCCTATTCCGTAATTCACTACAATAGCAAAAGTTTTGGAAAATGGCTCGGAATACGTCATGTTGGTAGTTAATGCCGAACTCTTAAGGTTGTTGGTTTTGAATTGATCAATAAGTTGCGAACTGTCCTTTTGATGCTGGGCGTTGAAAAAGTCGATCTCAGATTTTAAGTATCCTTTTGCGTCGCTCTGACTATAGGACTCACTAATATTAAACGAAAATGTTCTCCCGGTCTTTTTAAATTTTTTGGTGTAAAAAGCGCTGGCGTTAAATGCTTTTTGGTCAACGGTGTTTGTTAGATCACGGGTACTGGTGTTTACCAGGGTGTCGTTGCGCATCATTGATGAGTTATAATTATTGCGGGTTTGACTGTGTTTAAAAGTTCCGTCGACAGAAAGCTTCAGGTTAGAGCTGGTATCCAGTTTTACCTGGTAAACTGCATCCAGCTTTTGCCTGAACATGTAGTTATAAAATATTTGGCTCGAACTGCTGTTTAGAATTGTATCCGGCAAGTTATTTTGTGTTAAATTGTTGCTGGTGCCGTCAACGTTAATGGAGCCTATTTTATAATTGGCATTGATGGATTCTTTATCGTTGTTCCATTTGGTATCGTAATGCATTCCGCCGGTCCTTGCCAATGGTATCCCCTGCCCGTTGTACCTGCCATCGAACGAATCAAGATCATCGCCCCCGCCGCCGGTAATATATATTTCGCCGCTGTCGCCAAACTGCACATTTTCTGATGAGCCATATTTTTGGTTGTCTTCCCAGCCCAACCCCACTTTACTATTATTTCCCGTTGTGCCATATACAGAAAATTTCTGTTTTGCTTTAAATGCATTAAACAATACCTGGCCCTGGTAATACCCGTTGGTACCGCCTCCATCTTCGGTTTTACCGAAGTATCCATTCTTTTTATCCTCCTTTAGTTTAATGTTGATGGTCTTGGTTTTTTGGCCGTCATCAATTCCTGTAAAGGCTGCCTGGTCGCTTTTTTTATCATATAGCTGCACTTTGTCCACCATATCTCCCCGTATGTTTTTGGTGACAAGTGTAGGGTCATCGCCAAAAAATTCCTCACCATCCACCAGCACCTTATTTACAGCCTGCCCCTGGGCCGTAATTTTGCCATCCTTGTCTACTTCAATGCCCGGCAGTTGTTTCAGCAGGTCTTCAACCTTTGAATTAGGCTGTATTTTATAAGCAGCAGCGTTGAATTCTGTGGTATCGCCCTTTATTTTTATAGCGACAGCGGTACCTTTGATTAATACCTCCTGTAATATCCTTGCTTTAAGTTTCATGCTGATCGCGCCAAAATCATGCGTGCTATGTACGGAATCCAAACTGAAATGCTCCACATAATCAGCGTAACCTGGATACGATACCAGCAATATGAATTTCCCTTTGCTAAGGTTACCGACGTTGAATGAGCCATTTTGAACAGCCCGTGTGAATTTTATAAGAATAGAATCCTTTGCGTTTAGAATTACTACTGAAGTATTGCGAAGTTTAACATTGGCAACGCTATCGGCTGCAGCCCCGTTTATGGAGTAATTATTTTGAGCGAATAAAGGAACTATGCCCAGGCCAAGAAACAGGAAGAGTAAAATTGTGAATCGCATAAGGTCGAGTTAGTGACCTAAGGTATAACTAAAAACTTAGTAATCAAACGACGATCTTGTTAAATATTGTTAAATGTTTTAGGGTGAGGGCGTTATTATTCCGAGTCTTTGTCGAAATAAGTTTACCCAGGTATTAACCTTCGTTTTAATTAACAGTTAGCAAAAAGTGGATTAGCAAAGAGATAAAAATTTTACTTTTATCTCTTTGCTAAAAGCTTTATTTTTTGAACGACTGTTATTTTTTATTGAACGCAGGGAGAATGTATTTGCTGATCAGCTCGTTTGACGGGGATTGCGTATTATAATTTCCACCTGTTATCACAGTCACCATATTTTGTTCCTCCCAGATATAAATTTTTTGTCCCCCGTTTCCCTGGGCGGCTTTGCCATAGTAGGTAACACCATTGGCGTCTAAATTTTTGAGCCACCACAAGTAACCATAATCAACACCCTGGACAACTGAATGCTTTGCAAACGATTGTTTTACCCAAGTAGAAGGAACTATTTGCTTACCATTCCAGTTACCCTGGTTAAGATACATAAGCCCGAATTTAGCCATGTTCCTTGGACTTAAATAAAGCTGGCAATAATCTTCAGCATTTGATTTATCCGGTTTAAAATTCCATTTGAATTTTTTAATACCTAAAGGATCGAAAAGATTTTCTGTCGCAAATTCGGGCAATGCTTTTTTTGTTGTCTTTTCAATAATACGCCCTAATGTAACCGGGTTGCCCGAACAATACATCCCTTTACCTCCCGGAGTATCAATCATCGGCAAATCCAAAGTGAATTTTACCCAGTCATCAGAATAATCCATTTTTGTTTCGTTTCCTTCTGATTTTTCATTGCTTATGTCACAATCAAGCCCGTTCTGATTAGCAAGCAAATTTTCAATAGTGATCTGCTTTTTTCTATCCGACATATGATCGAACGTGTATTCCGGAAAGAACGGAAGTACCTTCTCATTTTTGCTTTTAATGGCCCCTTTCTCAATAGCAATTCCTGTCAACGCCGAAACAAAACTTTTAGTGGCCGAACGCAGCTCCTGCAAACTGTCTATATTATATTCATAAAAATACTCTTCAAATACAAGTTTGCCATCCTTTATTATTATAACGCTATGAACATTCTGATAAGTTCCATCCGTTATTTTTCGCATCATCTCGGTCAATAACGCTGTGTCCAAACCCGACTTTTCAATGGTGCCAATTTGCAATCCGTCTTTTAAATCTTTAGGCTTAATAAACCCCTTAAAAGTTTCGAGCCGGGGATACCACATGCTTTTAGGGTTCACTATGTTTTTATTAATCAGTTTAAATGTGTCGTTGTGCAAGACATAAGATGTTAAAGCATTTGATTTATTTCTTAAAAATTCAATCCTATCTTTCGATCCAGTCTGAAATATATTTTTTTCAACAGGCGTTAAAGCATATTTACTTTGATTAACGATCAAAAATAATTGGTTGTCCCTGGGCGAAGCGGCTACCCTAAGCGTGGTATGGCTTACGTACTCATATAAGCCCTCATATTCTTTCAGTTGTGCGAAACTTAGTGTGTATTGTTGCTGGGCAAAGCCGAACGCTGAGATAGCTGAAAGAATTAAAAGTAAAGAGATTTTTTTCATGATAAATATTTTTAATATTGGTATATGATTATGGGTTTATAAAAGCTTGCTCCAAGGAATGCCAAATAGATGCCATCGATATATCAAGTTGATTATCAGATCAATATGCAATTTAGCAATCTAACCCACTGCACGTTTTTGATACATTATGCACGTTTCCGGTACTGTGGTAAATACAATGCTAACGAGTATAATTTACCGTCAGTTTAAGTGTTTTCTCTTAAATGTGAAGGGAGTATAGATAAAGAATACTTTATTCTATCTGGACTGAACAATTCTAATCATGCGACTTGTGGTTGCCAGTGGGCTGGGTCAAATAGTTGCATTTCTAAATTTTATCAACGACGACTGTTACTTAACAACTAAATTAAAAAATAATATTAAACAATTTATTTATGCTGAGAATCAACATAATATGTAGCATAATAATCTTAATAACAATTAAATTGAAAGAACTACCGTTATTTGCATAAACATTTTCTACCCTCAGTTGTATACAATATCATGAAAAAAACAAGCTACTTATTATTTATTCTTATTACATTTTTTGTCAGTAAAAATTCTATTGCTCAGGATTATAAGCCCAATTATCAATTTGCAGCCGGGTTAAAATTTGGTGGTTACGAGAATGGCATCTCCGGTAAATACTTTATGAACGGCACAACTTCGCTCGAAGGTATTTTAGGATTTCGCTCGCATGGGCTGGTGGTAACCGGTTTGTATGAGATTAACCAAAAAGTTTTCAATACTGAAGGGTTCAGGTTTTATTATGGCTTCGGTGCACACATTGGCGCTGTCGGTGCGGGTGTATATAAGCGATTTAATGGCGATAATCAACAATATAACAGCAACCAGATATTATTAGGCGCCGACGGTGTGCTGGGTCTTGAATACGTGATCCCGCAATCCCCTATTGCCATTAGTCTTGACCTGAACCCGAGAATTGAATTGGCTACAGGCCCATTTTTTGATGTTGCGCCGGGTTTGGGTTTGAAATATACGTTTTAGGTCGATAGTCCGTAGTTCATAGTCCATGGTCCATAGTCTTAGGGAACGCACATGCTAAACTTGAAAGTCCTAAGTTCAGCATCAGCTAAAGACTATGGACCATCGACTATCGACTATTGACTTAAAAACTATCAACTTAAAAACTATCTGTCAATAATTATTTTACGTGCATATATCTTTTGCCCCAATACTATTTTTAAAACATAAGTACCGGGCGCTATATGGCCAACATCGATCACAGTGCTAAAATTCCCTGCCGGCAGTACCTGGCTGTTTGAGTAATCTGTTTCTCCTGCGCTGTTGATCAGTGAAATGTTTAAGCTGGCAGCGGTTTTTGCCGCGAAAACAACATTTACCTGGTTGTCGGCGGGCACTGGGAATACTACCAGCCCAATGTCATTAGCGCCTGGATTAACAGCAAGTATCACGTAAACGAAATTATCAGACTGGGCAATACAGCCGTTGCTCAAAGTAACGTCAACGCGGTAGTTGCCGCTTTGGGTTGGAGAATAAGTTTGATTCGTTGCCCCGCTAATGGCATTGCCATTGTAATACCATTGATTACCCGTAGCAAAATTGGAACTCAAAATATTACCGTTTTGCGTAATGGCAGGTTTAGTGACAGTTACGGGCTGCTTTACAACTGATGCACAACCCGGGCTTCCTAAATGAATATCATAAAAGAAATAATAGTAATTCTTGTAAAAGGCCGTATCTGTAGCGGACGTTGCCGTATTACCGGTAATGCTAAAAACATTGCCTATTTTGAATGGATAACCGGTAACCCCGCCATTGTTACGATAAATAGTTGCGGTACTGTCATAGACAGCACTTATACTGTAACTACCTGCCGAAGGCAACAATAAATTAAGGTTGTATACCTGGCCCTGGTCATTCGGGTCATCATTCTGTGCACCTGGCGCAGGGTTCGTCCGGGTGGCCACGGCATTAATAGTTGTAGATGACACTACTGCTCCGCCCGAATCAGAAACATTAAAGGTTATTTTCCCCGAATTCCCGATGTATAAACGTGCGCTTTCAATAACTATAGGTATCCTGGTAAACATATTTACGGATGGGGTAAATTGATTGTACCCGCCAGCCGAAAAAATATTTTTTGTGGCAGGGCCTATTGTACCTGTAAAATCATTGATTCCTGCATAGTACGTATTATTAACCGGGGCCTGCGTAGTTATTGTTGGCGAACCAAAGGCAAATGGGATGGTATCAGTACTGTTCTGATACCATAGCAATTCTCCATCCCCAATACCCGACAACAAATACGAATTACTGCTGTTGCAATAGTTGGCGGTCAGGTTACTTGTAACGGGTGGATTACTGATTACCACCGTGTCTGTTACCTGGTTATTACCGGGAACAAAATCACCGGTGAGATTGCTTGCAGCCGTGATAATGTAAGTTGCACCGGGTGCAATATTAAAAGTAGAATTAAATGTAAAATTATCTTCGGCCGAAGGTGACAGCGTAGCGATATAAGTTTGGTTAAACGTGGTTACCGTTAGATCCGGGGCGGTAATAGTAACTTTTATTGGTATATTGCTAACAGAAGCGCTCCCAAAGTTCTTGATGGTTACAGTAATAGGTGTAGTACCAGAGCAACTGCCCCCCGCTGCAGGATTAACAACAGCAATTACTCCTGCATCAATACTTGTTTGTAAAAATTGAACACGGTAGTCCTGTGTTTCTCCCTTGGCATAATTGCCACATGCTTTTACTGTGGACGTGTCAGTAGTTTCGCTCAGTACTACACGCATCAAGCTAAAATTACCAGGCGTCACCGATGCGGGAACGGTAATATTGGTGGTGAATGTACCTGTCGCATTTACAATATTTGTTGTAGCCACCAGTTCGCCGGAATCAAATACGCCGTTTCCATTCCAGTCAATAAATACTTTGGCTACTTTAGCGAAATTGGCCCCGCAAGTACCTAATGTCAAACTTAGCGGGTAGGTTTTGTTTTGTTCTAATTGTACCGTTAAATTGGTATAGTCTGAATAAGTTGTGCAGCCTGCAGGAGGCATATTGTTCAAATTTGACAATGTTACATTATTGATCCGCGAATCGGCATTAGATAGCGGGGCCGATGTACAATAAGCAGATCCTCCCACCCCTGTTGCAATTAGGGAATAGGCCTGTGAGCCTGACCTTAACGTTCCCTTGTGCGAAACAGTTATAGTATAGGCCCTGCCCGGAATTGCGCCGGCTATATAAACCTGTTCAACATTATCCCTTATATTGTCGCCGGTTGTGGCAGCTGCCGATGGATTATTGGGGTCCAATACCCATGGCTTAAAAGTATTAGTGCCATCGGTGATCCTGATATCAAGGTCGTTCACCAGCTTAGGTGTACGGTCGTTGATCACGCCGTCAGGAGTTATGGTACCTTCCGGGTCTGTCCATGATATGGTGGCTGCCAAAGCGCCATTGCCGGAAGCTATAACGTTGAAGGTTTGTTTCTGCCCTTGTTGTAAGGCATTTTCCGTTATCAAGCTTTTTATACCATTATCTGTAATTGCCTGGGCAGCGCGCTTCATATCCAGCAGTCCCCAGCCATAAATATAATCGGGACCAACATTTCCTCCGTCAACCGCAGTATGGCAGGCCAGCCCCTTAAGTGTTGCTGCGCGCATAAAATTACCAGCAGTCTTTTGCGCGAAATACTCTTGCAGCAGATACAATGAACCTGTAATATTGGGTGCTGCCTGCGATGTGCCCGAAAACGTAATATAACTTGTCGGACTGGCGCTGCCTGTCGATAAAACATTCAGCCCATTTCCAACCAGATCGGGCTTAACGCGGCCGTCATCTGTTGGTCCCCAACTGCTAAAAAAAGTGATGGCCACGCTCTGCGAATTGGTGGGACCAAATGGCAAAGGGTTTATAGCACCTATTGTCAGAATATTTTTAGCATTACCCGTGGTGCTGATACAATCGTAGCTGTTATTACTGCTGATATTGGCCGGTCGTGGCCCCTTATCAACAAAGGTTTGATTGCTGGCACTTTGGTAACCGTAATAATCCTGGCCTACTGCCGGCCCTGTACTCCCCCTGCTGTTACCTGCCGACTCAACTATTAAATAATAAGGGGCATTGAACGCTATTTTATCCCAGGCCTGTGTGCGATCGGAGTAAAACCCAAAAGTGTAGTCAACCGTATCGCCCGGGAGCCCATCCCATTCCCACCTGTTGGCCTGGTCGTTAAAGTTCCACCCTGCTTCATCGCCATAAGAATGGTTTGACAGCAAAAGAGTTGAAGCTGCGGCACTCATCTCAGCTACGTCGTTATTAAAATCGTATGATTGCAATGTAGTTGCATTAAAAGCCATCCCCTTTGCCGGTGCGTAAACTCCTTTTGCCAGCATGGTACCGCTCACATGTGTAGCGTGATCAATTACCGTGGAAGTATCCCTTAATGTAATGGTTTTACCCGCAAATTCCTGGTGTAGTTTATAAACAGAACCACCATCCCATATGGCTAACTTGTTATTTAAAAATGTGCCCGATCCGGATAAATTCAATCCCAGGGAACCACCGGGCTGCACTGTATTGGTACCGGTTGTGATAGCAGAAATTATATTGTTATCGGTTATAAGATATATTGGGAATCCCAGTTTATTCACACCCTGCAAGGAGACAATCCCCCCATTTTTTGTTTTTCTGCTGATCAGCCAGCCGTGAACTTGTGCAAGTGATAAGGCCTGTTGCCGGCTCTTAAGATATAGCGCATTTGATTGAATCGACAAGTTATCCAATTCTTTTTTATTAACTGCCGAAACAAGGGGCTGCTGACAAAATGCACTGTCAGCGAAAATCAATAAAAAAAAACCTGTAATTAATATCGCGTAGCGTTGTTTCATCGGCCTTTACTATTATAAAAAAAATCGGTTCTTTCCCCGATTGGCAATGTGCAGCCAACCAATGTTCCGAATAATTGCTGTCAGCATCAATAAATTAAAATTTCACAGTCGTCCTTTTAAAGCTATAGGTTTAACTATGGCTGTTAAAATTATACTTTTAAAACTTAAATCCGATAGCGGCAACAATAATAAGCAGCATAAATAGCTCAATCAGCGTAATTATAACTCCGGTAGGGATATGTATTTGGCTAACTGGAATTGTTCTGCTAATAGTTTATAGGAATTTAGCCTTTCGTCAAAATCTTCAGTTATCGTTACCGCTATAATTTCATCAACCTTATAATCATCAGCGAGTTGGGTTAATTTAGTTTTCATTTGCTCAGGGTTGCCGGCAATTACCCGTTTCCTGTTATGCATTATCCGCCCCTGTTCATTTATGGTGTAGGTAACGTTTTTTATATCATCATATCCAACGGGTACAATTCCCTTTCCCTGTTCAAATTGGTTGAAACGAAAATCCATCAACGCCTGGTGACGCCTGATCTTTTCTTCATCTTCAGAACAGTAAACAAAAATGGCCACGCTTGCAGCGGGTTCCGCCTGGTCATCAGAGGGTTTAAAACGTTCTTTATAAGCAGCTACCGCCTGGGGACCGCCGTTTGGGTTGATAAAATGCGCGAATGAAAGTCCCATGCCAAAATGGGCGGCAAACAAACCGCTCTCGCCGCTGGAACTCAACAGCCACATTGCCGGCACTGTTTGTACCTGCGGTATTGCCCTGATCTTTGATTGCGGGGATCCGGGATCACCCCTATCATGAAAATAGTTCAGCAGATCATAAAGCTGTTCAATAAAATCCTGTTCCCTAAACTGATTCGAAGGATTAAGGACCGACGCTGTTAAACGGTCGGTACCTGGCGCACGGCCCATACCGAGGTCAATACGGCCGGGAAATAATGCTTCCAGCATACGGAAGTTCTCGGCAACTTTCAATGCACTGTGATTAGGCATCATTATACCTCCGGATCCGATCCGGATATCTTTCGTTTGTCCCGCAAGGTGAGCCATCAGCACTTCGGGCGTGGACCCGGCCAGGCTACCAGTATTGTGGTGTTCGGAAACCCAAAAACGGGTGTACCCTAATTGGTCAGTATATTTAGCTAATTCAACAGTTTCCTTAACGGCCTGCTCAGCGGTAACACCTTTGCGAACCGGGGATTGATCCAGTACGCTGAGGCGGATCTTATTTGTGTTCATATTATTATAAAACACAAAAATACAGAAGGGGTTGTGGAGCGATTGTAAAGATTTCGGGTCAGGAGAATGATAGATAGGTGTAACACATCAATTCCGGCAATTCTTGATAGGCGTCTATGTGCTACTGTTCTATTTTATTGCATAGGATATAATTGACTCATCTTCAGTTGATTCGCCAAGAAATGTTGAGGTGTATCCTAAAATCCCAACGCCTTTGCAAAGGTAATACACATAGCTATCAGTATCCTGGTAGCCGCCGCCAAGGTCATATTGAATATCCACCTGCACCTGTACTACATTGGTATACGTTTTCCCTGAAAAAACCTTGGTTATCCCCTTTTGGGTGATTGTGGTAACCGCCCTTACGGGACTATTATCGATTTTTCCGTCATCCGTTGGGGAACTGACCCAACTGTTGTTAATTGTAGCAGTGTCATTGTATAACTGCAATTCTAATACTGCATTTGCATAATTATTAAAGCTGCGAATAGCGAATACATGATCATTTTCGTAAAAGTAAATACCATACGCTCCGCCATGCTTGGGTGCAACGTTTGCGGTGTAATATGATTTGCCATTAAGTACCACGTTGGCGGTATTCATTTTAACCGTCACCGTATCACTGCTGTATTTCGTATAAATACCATAGGTCCATACCGACCCGGACGTTACAGGCATGAAGCTATTTGCCGACGGGGGCGCACCATTGTTTGGTGTTGTCTCTTTTTTACAACTGGTATAGCAAAAAGTTGCTATTACCATTATGATAAGCAAATACCTCATTTTTTTCTTCTTAAATGTTATTTAAGTGGTATAACAAAAACATCCCTTTCTGAACTGGTTGCAAAGATTGAGAGTTAGCAGAATTGTGGCATTTGGGCATACAAAAATCTGCTAATTCCGAAAAACGTAGTTCAACTGCTATCGCCTATTTTACAGTGTAACTTAAAATACCTTCAGTTTTAACAGTACCCCCTAACGAACTTAAGTTATATCCCAGTATACCAATGCCTTTGGCCAGGTAGTAATCATAGGTAAAAACAGTTGCATAACCCGAGCCGAAATTATATTGAAAATCAACTTGAGTATGTATTACATTGGTAAAGGTTTTCCCAAGGAAAACCTTTACTTCACCAGTTTGCCGAATGGTACTCATAACTCTTGCCTTGATACCATTTACCCTGCTGGTGGTGTCGGTGGGGCTGCTGATCCAACTATGGTTAATTGTTGCAGTATCATTATATATCTGCAATTCCAATGGTGCATTGGCTATAGAATTGAAGTCGCGTGTTGCATATAAGTGTTTGCCAATATAAAAGTAACTGGTGCTTACTCCAGTTGGTTTAGATGTATTGGTAGCATTATAATATATTTTACCATCGAGCGTAGAGCGCAGTCCGCTCATTTTAACGGTTAGGGTATCGGTAATCCCCTGTTCATAAACAAAATAGGTCCATGTAGAACCCGCGGTAACCGGCATATAACTATCAGCTGAGGAGGGCGCGCCGTTGCCTGCATCTTTTTTGCAACTGGCATAACAAAAGGCTATAGCGGCTAAAATGATAAATAAATACTTTTTCATATATCTATAATTTGGTTTATATGTTTCTGATGGGAATATAAAGGTAACCAATTAATGGAAATAAGTTGCTGTAATTCAATGAGGTATTCAGCCCATTGAATTACACAAAAAAAGAATAGAAAAACCCAAATTTCAGCCTTAAACCGTTAAAACTTTTACTAACCGGGCCGCTCACATATTAACCATACGTAGTTACGCATTGAAATGATACAAGAAAACAACTTCGCCTGTATAAGCAGGCTTTTTCTGTCCCTCAATTTCCATTTCAACGCCTATGGTGGCTTTGGTAATGCCTCTTAGATTTACAATTGCTGCCAGCTTTGCCTTTAGCCTTACACGACTATCAACTATTACGGGTTGTGCAAATTTGATACTTTCAATGCTATAATTGATTTGCATCTTCAGGTTTTGAACGTCGGCTATCTGGTGCCAAAAATAAGGAAGCAGAGAAACGGTTAAATATCCATGAGCGATAGTTGCCTTAAAGGGACCTTCATTTTGAGCCCTTTCAGGATCGGTATGTATCCACTGATGATCGATGGTAGCCTCGGCAAACTGGTTGATCTGCTGCTGGGTAATGGTATGCCAACCAGATACGCCAAGTTCCTGGCCCAGGTGAGATTCAAATTCGGCGTAGTTTTTTATAATGATCATGGGGGATTATTGGCTTTTTACGGGTACAGGATAAAAATTTTGCTGTAAAAATAATAAACGAAAAGATATAAAATTATTCTTCGTCCCTAAAGGCGGGGTTATTGGAGATAAGACGTGCGTGGTGATGGATGGTGAGGATTTCTATCAAATTTTCGGTTTTAAACCGGTATATTATTAAATAATTTCTGAAAACCATTTTTCTTGCATCAATAGATCTGTAATCAAATTGAGTACCTATATTGGGGAAATAGTACAGTTTATTTATTGCTTCTATAATTATCTGCTTTTCCAGTTTAGCATATCTCGCAGAACCTTTCGCTATAAAATCAACAATTTCCTGAAGATCTTTCTTAGCAACTGGTAAGATTTCGATGGTTACTGATCGTCCTTTAGCCATGCGGTTTTGAAATCTTCCCAGTCTTCGCCGAGACCCTGATCTGACTCTTTCAAAGCCTGTTCAATTTTTGCCGAAAGCATTATTTTGTCAAACACTTCTTCTACATCTATTTTGTCTGGCAAAGTATTTACAATATGCAGTAATTCATCTTTTGCAATTACCATAGCGTTCTTATTTGTTAAATTCAATTTGCAAGATAAATAACTTTTTTACCATTTTTCTATTTCTTCATCCAATTGCTCCGATGTCAGAAATTGCTTGTTGGCTAATTGATCGAGTGCTTTTTCAATTTTCGCTGAAACAATGAGCTGATCAATAAAATCATCAATAACTATATTTTCCGGTGCGTTATTCAGCATCTCCTGGATTTTTTCCTTTTCAATAATCAAAGTTCCCATAAGTTTTAAAATGATGTTTTATATATTTTTTGGCTAATTCTTCTATTTTAAGTTTAAACTGCCCCATATATCATTCGGATCAACGTCTTTATAATTTCCTCTTTCCTCTGCTTTTTTTACCATTGCCACAAAATCAGGATCATATGGGCCTGTTTCAACACTTATTTTCCATGCTTTGGCAATGGCTTTCAAGGCCAACAATTGGTCTTTATTTTGAGGGTGCATGATCAAGTTTCCATAAACAAATTTACTTAATTTAAGATTATAAACTGTTTTTAATTAAAATTTAGAGTTAGATACTCCCATTGTCAATATCCTTAATTATCAGCGCACGACTTTTTTTGAAAAAATAAGATTATCCTGATTTTATCGAAAAGAATAACAACGCTCTTTTTCCTTCCGCTTTGGAACCGGAAAATGCGGAATAAAAACTTTCGATTTCCGGTTTTTCCGGTATAGAAGCGGAAGGAATAATTTATATCGCAAGCCGTATAAGGTTGCTTCGGAGCAATAGGATTATGCTGGCCGATTCCTATGATTTAAGCAAAAATCATGTATATTTTTTTATGTATCCTGTTTTGGTTTATACAGCAAAATAGTTGGAATTAGTTTGCTTCTGGTAGCATAATCGAACAGCAAGTGCAAATTACTTAATAGGATAAGGCCGATAAACACTCATAAAATTGAAAGAATTAAAATTTTAAGCATTTGCAAATAGCAACAATGCTCCATCGGAGCAAAATGTTGGTAGAAAATAATTGAACAAACAAATTACCGTGCCGTTGGTACGGGACTAAGTTGCATACCTACGGCATGCCAATTGCGAATCGCTTAATTCTACCAACATTTTGCTCCGATGGAGCAGACCTACTCCCGTTATCACCATATTTTCCAGCATTTTTTTTATAAACAGGTTGTAATGCTAAAACACGTTATTCAATTACTTGATCAACTACTTAACTTGCTAAATTCAATCAATTTTGCCGCCAGGTAAATAAAATACTCTCCTGATAGCCCATTATATAGTATAATTGCTTTGATCATCTGTCGAATGAAGACCCGTATAGATTATGATTTTGAATTAATTCCTTCCGCTTAGGGACCGGAAATACCGGAATAATCGGAATGATTGGTTGTTGGTGAAACCACTTAGAATCATTACAAATATACTGATAAATCCGCACAAAAACGGACACAGTGCTGTGAATATTTTCAAATAGCTGTTTATCAATAAAATAATTTTCAGGTAGTACAACTAATTCTGAAAGGTTTAAAGTTTCCGGTTTTTCCGGTATTTCCGGTATAAAAGCGGAAGGAATAATATAGTTAAATAGTTGATGGAGCTAAGTAGCTGATTCAGTTGTAAACTGGCGAAATAACCTGTGGAAGTCGTTTCCGGCATCTGCCCTTAAAGCCCTGTAATATATTCAGAAAGCGGTACTACTTTTGAGCACTCTCTTTTTTAGAATTACAGGAACAGTAATATCCTAAATATTTCTCCAACCTGATACTTCACCGAACCACCGACCTCTCCCAGTTTAACGTCGATCATGTCTTTTTCAATTGATGCTATTTTATGTACCCTAACAACTGATGGCAATTTTAACCCACATTGACTCCAATTATTTATTTCAATATCGTATTTAGTATTATATAATTTGCTGGTTATACGGGAAACGATTACATCACCATCATTGGTGTCTTTAATAATTAATGCGGGACGCTTTTTAAAAGTACTGTTATCTGTAAATGGAAATTTTATGAGTACAATTTCGCCAAATTTGTAGTTTGTCATAGCTATAGATCATCATAAACAGCATCAGTTTCATCATAGCCTTTTAGAAACTGATTGGTAAGCATTTTGTTAAATTCGATATCCCCGTTTTTTTCAATATCGTCAATTAATACTATCACCCTGACGTGTTTATCTTTCGATAGAGACAACTCTAACTGAAAGTCTTCAGGGATGTTAATTGTATTATTTATTAATTCTGCCTCAAACTCTATTGCCTTCATAATCCATGTGCTTATTACAAATTTACTTTAATATCGCTGAATATGCAAGTTCAGACTCAACCGCTCAGACCAACCCTATCTAAACCCGATTGCAGCAAATACCGGCCCTGTGATTAATGCCCTGTGCAGTATATGCGGACAGCGGGGCCATCCGCACAAAAGAACCACTGCCCTTGCTTTTTAAATCAAGTTCCAGACCAATAAACGCTCATCCGGTCAACTGATTCCACACGTCCTAAAACTTCCGGATTTTAATGATCTACTGATACAACCAATCGGCGTAATCAAACCTCCAATCGGTGAAATCATAAAACCTCAAAAACCATTTGCAAATAAAACTTATTCCCGTATCTTTGCAGTCCCGAAATTACGGGGTATAGTAAACGTTAATTAATTTAAAATAAAGCAAGTGAATACGTTAAGTTACAAAACTGTCTCAGCCAATAAAAAGACCGTTAACAAAGAATGGGTTGTTGTTGACGCTCAAGGTGAGATTTTGGGGCGCTTGTCTACGAAGATTGCAATGATCATCCGTGGAAAACACAAGCCAGGGTTCACCCCACACGTAGACTGCGGAGATAATGTAATAGTTATCAATGCAGACAAGGTAAAACTGACCGGAAACAAATTTGAAGAAAAGCAATATGTTTCTTACACCGGTTATCCGGGTGGTCAGCGTTTCATTTCTCCTAAGGAGTTAATGGCAAAGCATCCTACAAGAGTGGTTGAAAAAGCCGTTCGTGGTATGTTACCTAAAAATCGTTTGGGCCGCGCCTTATTTGGTAATCTGCATGTTTATGCAGGTGCCGAGCATCCTCATGCAGCACAAAGCCCTAAAGCCATTTAACTTTTTAATTTCAAAGGAGAAAAAAAATGCCAACAACTAACACTTCAGGCAGAAGAAAAACCGCAGTTGCGCGTATCTACATGGTAGACGGCAGCGGCACCATTACCGTAAACGGTAAAGACTACAAGGAGTACTTCCCTACCTTACCATTGCAATACATCGTTATGCAAAGCACCGAAGTTTCTGGCTCGACCGGGAAATTTGATGTTAAAGTTAACGTTGCAGGCGGTGGTGTAAAAGGACAGGCAGAAGCCGTTCGTTTAGCTATCGCTAAAGCTATTGTTGAACTGGATGCTGAAAAGAAACCTGCATTACGCGCTAAAGGAATAATGACCCGCGATGACCGTATGGTTGAGCGTAAAAAACCAGGACGCAAGAAAGCACGTAAGAGATTCCAATTCAGTAAACGTTAAAATTTAAGGAGGCAACAACAATGGCAAGAACAACATATCAGGATTTACTGGATGCAGGTGTACACTTTGGTCACCTTACCCGCAAATGGGACCCAAAAATGTCGCAGTACATTTTTATGGAGCGCAACGGTATCCACATTATCGATTTAAATAAAACCTTAATTAAGGTTGAAGAAGCTGCTGCAGCTATAAAACAAATTGTAAAATCGGGCCGTAAGGTATTATTTGTCGCTACTAAGAAGCAGGCAAAGGATATCGTGGCTGATTACGCAAAAACAGTGAACATGCCTTTCGTAACCGAACGCTGGTTAGGTGGTATGTTAACTAACTTTGCTACCGTTCGCAAGTCGATCAAAAAGATGTCAAACATCGATAAATTGACAAAAGACGGTACTTACAGCAACCTTTCTAAAAAAGAAAGACTGATGATACAGCGCGAGCGTATCAAATTAGAAACCTTGTTAGGTGGTATAGCGGATCTTAACCGTTTACCTGCTGCATTGTTCCTGATCGACGTAAAGAAAGAACACATCGCGGTTTCAGAAGCATTAAAGTTGAACATTCCAACTTTTGCTATGGTTGATACCAACTCTGATCCGTCAAATATCGACTTCCCTATACCTGCTAATGATGACGCTACAAAATCAATTTCATTGGTAACCAGCATTATCATCAAGGCGATAGAAGAAGGTTTGGACGAGCGTAAACGCGAGAAAGAAGACGAAGCTGAAAAAGAAGCAGCATTAGCAAAAGCTAAGGCCGACAGCCCTAAAGCAGAAGCCGAAGCTGTCGCACCCGCTGTTCACGCTGAAGGTGGTAAAAGGAAAAGAGTAACTGCTGAAGCTGAAGCTCCGGCTGCTGCTGCCCCTGCTGTCGAAAAAGAAGAGGAATAATTGCCCCCCGGCCCCCTGAAGGGGGTGGTAAGGGCGAGCCTTCTGTCTCTTTAGAGGGATAATGGAGGCAAATGAATAGAGAGTAATAGAACAAATAACAATAACAGCGTTCCCCTTTACGGGCGGAGGCTTAAAATTTCCCCTTTAGGGGGTTAGGGGGCTATATGTCTACATTACAAATAACTGCATCCGATGTAAATAAGCTGCGCCAGCAAACAGGTGCAGGTATGATGGATTGCAAAAAAGCTTTAACCGAAACAAACGGTGATTTTGAAGCTGCAATTGACTATTTAAGAAAAAAAGGGGCTAAAGTAGCTGCCAGCCGCCAAGACAGGGAATCGAACGAAGGAGTGGTTATTGCGCGCACATCTGCGGATGGCAAACGCGGTGTGATCATCGAATTGAATTGCGAAACAGACTTTGTGTCTAAAAATGCTGAATTCATTGCTTTTGCTAACGCGATTGCCAATGAAGTTGTAGAAAACAAACCTGCTGATCTTGAAGCGCTAAACAACCTGAAAATGGATGTTGATACCACCCGTGTAACTATTGGTGATGCTATAATTGGTAAAACAGGCAAGATTGGTGAGAAG
>JANYAB010000726.1 GCA_025355225.1 Bacteroidota bacterium | reverse complement strand
ACTCCTAATCCCGATGGGCTTACTTTTCTTTTGGCTTCATAAAAAGGTTGGATGGGTAATTTTATCGGTATATATAATCTATTCAATCTGTTATTCAATTATTGAATCTTTCGAATTATTTTACATACAAAGCTTGGAGAGTGTTTCTAATTCCAAAATATATTCGCCAATGTCATTCTTCCCATTTCTCTGCTTCAATATAATTTTTTTTGGTGGGATGCTATGGGCTATGTGCCGAAATGATATTAGATCCGATTACTATATCAATAAAAAAACTTTGTTTTTAACCATTGGCCTTACAGCCTGCCTAACTGCAGTATTACATTTCTCACATTCATTAGTTTAAATCACCGTCTCCCAAAATTTACACTCCCCTACGCACAACACCCTCTTTCATTTGAATTTATTATTTTATTACCAATCAAGCACTAAAAATAATTAATTGCTTAAAGCAAAATGCATATTCACCTGCCCATACCCTCTATCACGCAAAAAACGAATTTGCGCTTTCATTGATTTTTTTGATACCTTGTTTGTCATTAGCGATTACAGACGTTAGGCAGTTTACCCATTATTCAATGACCAAGTCCTTACCCTATATACTCACGCTTTTAATAGTGGGCATTGCACTTATTGTATTGCTCACCACTAAATATAAAGTCCCGGCTTTTTTTGCTTTATTCCTGGCTTGTTTAGTAGTGGGATTAGGGATTGGGTTGCCATTGGCCGGTGTGATCACTGTTGTAAAGGATGGTTTTGGTAATATATTAAAGTCGTTGGGTTTAATCATTGTACTCGGGACCACCCTCGGACTATTACTCGAATATACCGGCAGTACCACCATAATGGCCACCTACCTTTTAAAAAAACTGGGAAACCGTTATGCACCATTGGCTATGAGCATTACCGGGTTTGTGGTTGGTTTGCCCATATTTTGTGATTCAGGCTTTATAGTATTGAGTGGATTAAACCGCTCAATGGCTAAGCGAACAGGTATTTCCATAACTACTATGTCTGTTTCGCTCGCTACCGGCTTATATGCCGTTCATTGCCTCGTACCGCCGCATCCGGGAAGTTCTGCCGCTGCCGCCACTATAGGGGTTGATTTCGGGAAATTGATATTAATGGGGATAGTTGTAGCCATACCGGCGATGGTGGTCGGTAATTTATGGGCGAAATATGCGGGTAAAAAAACAGCTGATGCCTTATCCGACGATGTAATTGCTATTGATCCGGCAGGCAAAGGCCCATCATTGATCAATGCCTGTCTCCCCGTTTTTATCCCAATAATTTTGATCGGAATTAAATCCTTTTTAACAACCGGTACGGCTGTTTACCATGGCTGGGCATCCTGGCTGCTTTCTTTAGGCGATCCTGTCATCGCATTGCTTATAGGCGTATTGCTGGCATTTAATTGTAAGCGTTCATGGAAAAAAAATGAGATCAGTAAGATTCTACAGGAAGCTACTGAAAAAGCGGGTGGAATTTTGGTTATAATAGGCATGGGAGGGGCGTTTGGCGCCATCTTAACCGCTACCAAAATAGGAGAACATTTTAGCCAGTCGCTGGCGTTGGGGAGCATGGGTATATTCTTCCCTTTTTTACTGACCTCAGTTTTAAAAACGGCCCAGGGTTCATCAACTGTTGCCATTATTACAGCGGCATCGTTGGTGCTGCCCTTATTGCCGGTATTGGGCTTAAATACCGAAACGGGCAAACTGCTTTGCGTACTTGCCATGGGCGGGGGTTCCATGATGATCTCGCATGCCAACGATGCTTACTTTTGGGTGATCGCTAAATTCTCGGGTCTCGAAATGAAAACTATGCTGAAAGTATATTCTACAGGGACTATTTTAATGGGATTGACTACCATAACCATGGTTTATATTTTATCAAAGTTGTTATAGGTTTATGCATATTCTCATCGCCCCAAACGCTTTTAAGAATAGCCTCGATGCTTCACAGGTTGCAGCCGCAATTCAGCAGGGGCTAAAGTTGAGCAAGCTAACCTGTACTTCAACCTGTTTCCCGATTGCTGACGGTGGCGATGGTACGGGGAGCCTCATTATTGAAAGTTGCGCTGGTGTTGTAATTCAAAAAGAAGTAAACGACCCGTTCGGAAGAAAAATAAAATCATCATTCGGGTTGATCGATGGCGGCAAAACAGCGGTAATTGAAATGGCCGATGCTTCGGGGTTAAGGCTGTTAAAAAAGGATGAACTTGATCCCATGAAAGCTTCTTCTTACGGAACAGGGGAGCTGATCCGGTTTGCGCTTGACGAAGGAGTAAGTAAGATCATTATTGCTATGGGCGGTTCCGCTACTGTGGATGGCGGCTGCGGCATATTAAACGCGCTGGGTATTGTGTTTTTAGACAATAACGGAAAACAGCTGCCCGCAATGCCTAAGGACCTGATCCATATGGCGAAGGTTGACACTTTTGCGCTCGATAAAAGAATTTTTAATTGTGAAGTAGTTATTCTTTGTGACGTAAATAATACTCTGCTGGGCGAGCAGGGGTCGGCGCGTGTTTTTGGCCCTCAAAAGGGTGCTTCGGCCAACGATGTCCGGGTGTTAGAAGATTTTTTAAAAAACTTTGCAGAAGTATCTGAAGCCCAGTCGGAAATAAACATGGCCACGGTCAAACATGGAGGAGCAGCGGGAGGTGCGGCAGCTGGTTTACATACTTTTTTGAATGCAAAGCTGGTAAACGGTATTGATTATTTTTTATCGCTTACCCATTTTGATGAAGCGTTACAAGGGTCCGACCTGGTAATTACCGGCGAGGGAAGTATCGATCAGCAGACACTCCAGGGCAAAGGGCCCTGTGGGGTAGCCTTAAAGGCTAAAAATAAAAGTATCCCCGTAATCGGCATTGCAGGAAAAGTCCCTTTAGAACAGGATGACGAATTGAAGCAGTATTTTGATGCTTTAATGTCGATCAATAATGAACCTGTTGATATGGCAACTGCGATGGAAAATACAAGGAAAAATTTGATACGGACGGCTACGGCTTTGGGCAACATATTAGCTATTAAGATTTAGTTGTTCCAAAGTTTTAATATATATATTTGATTTTTACTAAATTCACCTAAACCGATGAAGTGCATTTGCAAGTTAGGTCTCATCCTTGTTATTGTGTTTAACATTCTTTTCCTGAATTGCGTTCGCGCCAAATCCAATATTGATACTGCAATAATTTACTACAGATATGTTAGAAGTGGTTTTATTAAGGTGGGAACGAGAGACATCTGTGATTTTGTTAGAATGATAGCACACCCTGATTCAGGAGACACACGTTACAATGTAAAAGAGTTTTACAAGGATGGCAAAATAAAACTTATTGGAAAAGCTTCACCAAGACTCGTCACAGGTGGTGGGCAAATTGCCCTTGACAGTAATTGTATTACTTATTTTCAAAATGGCAATCGACAAAGCTTTACCCATTATAAGGATGGTTATAAAGACGGTAATGAATACCTTTTTTATCCTAACGGCAAAATATACGCTCTAAAAAGAAATTCCTTAATTAACGGATTTTACCAGGATAAAATGCTTAACTGGGAGTGTTATGATGCAAACGGCGGCATAATTTGCAGAGAGGGCAATGGAAATTGGTTGATTTATAATAAAGACTTCAAGAATATTACAGTTGAAGGCCCTGTTAAGAATGGGCTGATGGATGGTGAATGGAGCGGAGGCACCGTACTATCCGCTGATTCCGTAAGATACACCTATCAATATGTGAAAGGGGTTTTGCAATCTGCAACTGGATATGACAAAACTGGTAAGACATATCCATTTAGTATAGATATCGCTCCTGCTTATTATTGGAGCGGCCCATTTAACTTTTTGAGGACTGTTCAAAGATATTTGGTATTGCCAAGAGATTCTAACGGTAAAAAGAAATCTGCAGACAATGTTATAGTTGCATTTACGATAGAAAAGCATGGTCATATAGCACATTTGGAAACTTTGACGTCAGTCGATCCCGATTTAAAAAATGCAATAGTCACAGCGTTTGCTAAGTGTAAGGATTGGACACCCCGAAAAAATTTCGGCATTCCTGTAAGAGCTAAGATTACACTTGGATTGAAATACGTAACCGGCTTTTCGGATAAAATGTTTATAGATACAATTTTCTATGGGGAAGATCAAATTGCCGATTAATCATTGAAAATGCTGTAGATGTTTTAACCGGAAACCTCCAAAATAATCAATATTTATCTTTCAACATCAAACCCCAACAGGCTCAACAATCCCCTCCAATAACTCAACTGCCTCATCAATACTATGAACCCCCTCTATACTAATGCGCAGCGTATTCTTAACCTCCTTTAAATTGGTACGCCGTGGGTTGGCCTGTACAAACATTAATACCTGCTTAAAGGCGTCACTTTCAAAATATGGGGATTGCTGGCTGGTAATAAAATAGCCGCGCAAAATATTCTTTTTTAACGTGATTTTTTCAAAGCCAATGGCTTTACCCAGCCATTG
>JANYAB010000719.1 GCA_025355225.1 Bacteroidota bacterium | reverse complement strand
TCGTAAGGGCAATTTCGGCATTAATGGATATTTTAATGGTAACGAGCAGATAAATACCACTACACTAAATACTAATGATGGTTTTTCGTATAATAACGCCAGGGATACCTCTACCCATTTATTTGAAAAAGGAAACAGTGCCACCACCAGGGGCGGTTACCGTTCGGGTTTAAGTTTTAACTGGAGTATTACTAAAAAAGATGAATTAACAGCGGCATTTGGCTATAATCATTTTGCCAACCATAATTTCGGGTTAACCAACCAGGACCAAACTATAACGAACCTGACTAACAATAGTATAGCCTCTGAAATGGCAAGTTTGCGTAATTCAGATACCCGTTTCAGCGGAAAATATTTTGATTACAGCGTTGACTATAAGAAAACCTTTAAAAAAGAAAACCAGGAGCTGGATATATTATACACTTCCAGTTATGGCAGTAACAATTCTGATTTCCTGCAGCAGGTGGATACAACCGGACGTTCATCATCAGGGATAAGAAGCAATAATCCCGGCAAGGATCATCAAACAGAAATCTCTATAGACTATACACAGCCTGTAAGCGAAAACTTCACGATAGAAACGGGCGCTAAAACTGAACTCGAAAATATTAATAATACAGTAGTAACGGATACATTGTCGAAGGGGATTTTTGTTCCTAATGCTAATCAAACTTATGGATTTAACTATAACCGGAAGGTTTTTGCCTATTATTTATCGGCTACATTTTCGTTGTTTCATAATTTTATAGATGGTAAAGCCGGACTAAGAGATGAGTATACTTCGTCCAGTGATGATTTCCCCGGACCAAAAATACCGGGATACAATATTTTGGCTCCTTCGGGGGTACTCTCGCACAAAATTGACAAAACGCAATCATTTAAGTTGAGCTACACTTACCGGATAGAACGCCCTGAATATCGTGATTTGAATCCCTTTTACGACATCAGCGACCCGCATAATATAAGCACAGGCAATCCCAACCTAAGGCCCGAAGTAGGGCATAACTACGAGTTTGGTTATAGCAAATCTTTTGCGCAGGGAGCCAATATCTACGTTGCAGGATTTTATCGTTACAATACCGACGATATCCAATCATTTACTACCCACTATGATACATTAACCATAGGCGGCACAAAGTATAATAATGTTTATTTGAACCAGCGTTATAATATTGGTACCGAAACAACAGAGGGCGTAAGCTTATTCGGTTCAGTTCCAATTACTAACAAATTTAATTTACGTTCAAATATGATGTTCTCCGACCGGATAACAGCAAACCCAGGTAATCCGACAGTTAGCGGATTTATGTACCGTATTAATTTAAATGCCACCTACGAGTTTGGAAACGACCTTACGGCCGAGCTATTTGGTAACTACAATTCGTCGCAAAGAACCATACAGGGAACCAGGCCAGCATTTGCGTTTTACAACATGGCCGTGCGTAAACAGTTCATGAATAAAAAGCTGAGTTTAGGTTTAACCGCTGCTGACCCTTTCAGTCAGTATATTACGCTGACATCAACTACAGCAGGCAACGGGTTTAATCAATCGAGCATGAGACAGATCCCGTTCCGTTCATTTGGTATCACATTAAATTACAAGTTTGGCAAACTTGAATTTAAGAAAGAAAAGCCGAAGGAGGACAATAATAATGATGTACCTACACCAGAGGCTGGCGGCGGCGGGAAATAAAGGTTGATAGCGTTAACTTCATATTAAATAATTGTTAATTTTAACAAAAATTAATTATTATTTATTGAGTTGTTAATGTTTGACACTATGCCTGAAAATAATTTACCTACTTATGCTATAGTAGAGTTATTGATAAGAACAGTAAAATATAATACTTCAATAGGCGACTATAAAAATCATACGGTTTTTGATACCGGGGTGATAGTAAAAACATCAGGCGGAACTATCAAATTTACCAAATCATTGATTTTACAACAATTTGAACACCCCGAATTGATCACCGATGGCGAACTGGCTGATACAGCATCCTTATTCAGAGCTAATTAACTAATTAATGTGCAGATGTGCAGATTTCAGATGTGCAAATGGTAGATGTGCAAATTATAGGTGTGCAAATGAGCAGATTTAATAGTTTTTTTCATCTGCACATCTGAAATCTGCACATCTGAAGTTTTCTTTGTCCGCACATCTGAAATCCACACATCTAAAATTTTTTCATCCGCACATCTGAAATCTGCACATTTGAAATTTTTTCATCCGCACATCTGAAATCTGCACATTCGCACATCCGAAATCTGAAACTTT
Source organism: Bacteroidota bacterium (assembly GCA_025355225.1). GTDB lineage: Bacteria > Bacteroidota > Bacteroidia > Sphingobacteriales > Sphingobacteriaceae > Mucilaginibacter. The sequence goes on along the minus strand of JANYAB010000719.1, from coordinate 6,155 downwards.
TGTGAATTATTTTGGTTATATTATCACTCATGGCAGGGTTTTGTATATGAAAAAATCAGATAAACACTATAAGTTTATAAATGGTGCAACCGGCTACGCCATCTATTATCATACAATAAGCGAGGACCTTGAAGCTGAAAAAGTTAAAGAAGAACTGGAAAAGATAAGGGCGCAGGTGGCCATCCGTAATGGGATTTATTTAGAAACTGTTTATTGGGAGGAAATAAAGGACGAATCCTGAATACCGGCTACCTAAAACCGTTTATTAGGTTCAATGCGTTATATAGCGTATGAATCGTTTCATATTCAATTTATTATTGTTTTAATGATAAAAATATCGTATATTTATATCACCTGATTACAAGTTACCAAAACCTGATTTTATTCTTTATTCTTGGTTGTCATCTAAATTTATTGGGTTGAATTCTCTATTAACTAAACTTTATCGTCATGAAAAAAGTATTTCACGTCCTTTTAACGCTCACTATTTGTTTTAATTTAAGTGCCTATTCTCAGGATAACGCTGTTTTGCAAAACATAGTGTCGAAACTAAAGTTGCTGTCAGCTGATCATATCATCGAGAAGGCATATCTGCATTTTGATAAACCTTATTATGCAGCGGGCGATACTATGTATTTTAAGGCCTATGTAATCCTTGGCGAAAGGCATGATCTTTCAAAGGCAAGCGGGATACTTTATGTTGACCTGATCAGTCCTAAAAACATTTCAGTTGCTTCAATAAAAGTTCAATTGGTTGATGGTGTTGGCTGGGGGGATTTTGCTTTGCCCGACTCATGGAAAGAGGGTAATTACAGGGTACGGGCTTACACTAAATATATGCGGAATGATCCAGATTATTTTTTCGACCAGGTAATACCGATAGGATCAATTAGCAATAATAGCATAACAGAGAATAGTACTGCAATGGCACAAAATGCAAAGGCGGATGTCCAGTTTTTCCCCGAAGGCGGCGACCTGGTAACCGGGCTTGTCTCAAAAGTAGCCTTTAAAGCTATTGGTACAAACGGGCTCGGCATAAATGTAAAAGGTGTAATTGTAGACAATGCCAATACTGAAGTAAGCAGGTTTAGTTCCACCCACCTGGGTATGGGCATTTTTTATTTTGAGCCCCAGGAGGGGAAAAGCTATAAAGCAAAAATTACTTATGCCGACGGTTCACAAAATACAGTTGATTTACCAAAACCAAAGCTGGAAGGGATAGTTTTGGCAGTTAGCGATACGCTGGACAAAATGTCGATAGAGATGCACTGTAATAAAGCTTATTTACAAAATAATTTAAACAAGGAGGTTAACCTGGTGGTCTATTCCGGCGGTATGGTTACCAGTGTAAATACCAAACTGGACAATCGTGCAATCGGTATGGATGTCCCTAATAAAAATTTTGTATCAGGGATTGTCCAGGTTACTTTATTTTCGCAAAGCGGCGAACCATTGAGTGAGCGTATATTGTTTTTGCAAAACCACGATTTGCTCAACCTCGCAGTAACCAGTAATAAGACGGCCTACAAAAACAACGAAAAGGTACAGATCAACGTCAACGCGAAAAATAATGCGGGCATTGCAGCAACCGGGCATTTCTCGGTAGCGGTTATTGACGAAAGCAAATTGCCTGTGGATGAGACTGCCGAAAACACCATTTTAACCAATCTCTTATTAACCGCAGACCTAAAAGGCTATGTTGAAAAACCAAATTACTACTTTACAAATAACACAAAAAACGCCGGTGCCGATTTGGACGCCCTAATGCTTACCCAGGGTTACCGTCGCTTTAGCTGGAAAGAATTATTGAGTGACAGTTACCCTAAGTTTACCATTCCTTCCGAAACGGCATTTGAAATAGCCGGCCAGGCAAAAGTAGATGGCGTCCCGATGGTCAAAAAGTCTATCTTGTTAAGGGCCACATCCGATGCTGCTTTTGGTAATAGGCTATTAAGCCAGCAAACCGATGAAACAGGTAAATTCAAATTTGACGGCCTTGTTTTTAATAAAACCGCTCAATTTGTTATTCAATCTGAAAAGTCGAAAGGTAAAACAGCGCAAATTATTTTAGACGCAGAAGAACCAGCGCCCGCAGTAAGCAATAATAATTTGCCCGGACGTGCCAGCGACATAAATGCAACGATGCAGGTTTACCTTAACAATGTTAAAGAACAGGCAGCTAATTTTACTAATAATACGGTGGTGTTAGAGAATATCAACGTAAAAGGTAAACCTTTGTACAAGTCGTCCAGCTTAACTGGTGCTGGCAACGCCGACCAGGTGATAACTAACGATGATATCAAAGGGTTCACCAACTTATCAGATGTATTAAACGGAAGGCTTCATGGTGGGTATGTTCAGGGTGGAGTACCCTATTTATCATCTTCAAGGACAATAAGTGCTGGTATGGAGGCTAATGAACCAATGTTAGTTATTGTTGATGGAGTAAGTTATACGGGCAGTATCGATAATTTCAGCACTTCCAGTATCGAAACTATTGAAGTATTGAAGAATCAAAATGCTGCAATTTATGGCATACAGGGTGCATCCGGCGTTTTGGTAATCAACACTAAGCAAACAATGTCAACATCCGAAAGCCAGACCACCCCGTTAGGAGTACTGCAATTTAAACGTACGGGTTTTTATAAGGCCCGTGAATTCTATTCGCCAAAATATGAAACTACAGGCCAGACAAATAATCAGCCAGACCTGCGCACAACTATTTTTTGGAAACCCGAGCTGTTAACGGATAAGGACGGCAATGCATCATTTGAGTATTATAATGCCGATGGGCATGGCAGTTATCGCTTAGTGATTGAGGGAATTGACGAAAAAGGCAATATAGGCAGGCAGGTGTACCGATATAAAGTGGAATAACAGTTTTTTACCTATGAGACGAGCGATTTCTATAATATCGGTGCTTACATCGGTATTGTCCTTGTGTTATTTATCTGCCTATTCCCAAGTTGACAATAATGTTTTAAAAAACGTTGTTTCTAAATTGACGAGGTATGCTTCAGATCACGCCTCTGAAAAAGCCTACCTGCATTTTGATAAGCCTTATTATGCTGCGGGCGATACCATTTATTTTAAAGCTTACGTAACGTTTGGCGAACGCCATCGGCCGTCAAAATTAAGCGGGGTATTACATGTCGATCTTATCAACACCAATAATAAGATCGACAGGTCCATTAAACTACAGATAATAGACGGTATCACCTGGGGCGATTTTGCGCTGCCTGATTCATTGCCAAAAGGCAATTATCGGGTAAGGGCTTACACGCAGTGGATGCGTAACGAGGGTAATTATTTTTATCAGACAATCCCGGTAGGGTCCACGTTAAATAATAAAATAGCCGAAAGCAGTACTGCACATACAACAGCCACAAATACTAAACAGGATATCCAGTTTTTTCCTGAAGGAGGGGAAATGGTTACGGGTATTCTATCAAAAGTGGCCTTTAAAGCCATTGGTGTAAATGGTTTAGGAGCAGATGTTAAAGGAGTTATAATTGACAATACAGGCACCGAGTTGAGCAAATTTAATGCTTCCCATCTCGGGATGGGCTATTTTTATTTGACGCCCATGCAGGGTAAAACCTATCGGGCCAAAGTGACATATTCAAATGGCGCGCAAAGCATAAACGACCTGCCCATGGCCCGGGATAAAGGAATAGTGTTAAAGATCAATAACGATAATTTGGGTGCGGCACCCCTGCAGATCATTGCCAATGAAAGTTATCTTGCGGAAAATCATGATAAGGCCATTAATCTTTTGGTTTACTCTGGTGGCATCGCCAATATGGTTACCATCAGGTTAGATAGCGCCCTTATTAATTTAACTATACTAAAAAGGCATCTTCTTCCGGGGATTACCAGGGTCACCCTATTTTCCGAAACAGGTGAACCGCTTTGCGAGCGCCTGATATTTGTACAAAAGCCCGATCAGCTTAAGTTAACTATTAATGCGGATAAGACAGTTTATGCTAAACGCGAAAAAGTCCACTTCAGCATCCATGCGTTTAACCAGGCAGATTCGGTAGTTGCCGAACATTTTTCCGTATCAGTTATTGATGAAAGTAAAGTGCCTGTCGATGAAAACTCGGAAAACACAATTAATAATTACCTGTTGCTGACCTCGGAATTGAAAGGGTATGTTGAACAGCCAAACTATTATTTTACCAATGCGACAGATAAGACCCGTGCCGACCTCGACCTGGTAATGCTGACTCACGGCTACCGCAGGTTTGAATGGAAGCAGCTTTTAAGTGATAACTATCCGCCCGTGGCATACCAGCCGGAAAGTAATCTGGAAATTGCCGGTACAGCAAAAAGTTTATTTGGGAGACCCCTGGCAAATGCAAGGGTGTCTTTAATTTCTATGCAAAAAGGGGCATTCAGGAGTGAAACGGCTGATAACAAAGGCCGGTTCCGTTTCAGTGACCTTGTATTTACAGACACAGGCAAGTTTGTACTACAGGCAGTAAATGCAAAAGGGAGAAAGTATACTAAACTCACCTGGGATAACGACGTACCCGAACCTGTTGTGGCCCCGGCAATTCCAATTAATGATGATGCCATGCTGTTAATGTCTGCATATATGGAGAATAATAAAATTCAGCGGGATGACATTAGCAAATATGGCGACCCAAAAGGAAGAACATTAAAGGAAGTTAAAATTAAAGAAGTAAAAAGAAAGGATGATTATAAAACCCAAAGCCTGGTTGGGGCCGGAAACGCGGACCAGGTAGTACACAGTGATGAACTTGATAAATTGGGTGGAACACAACTCTCGGATAAGTTATTAGGAAAATTCTATGGACGGGCGATTAATCCGATGACTGGCAGGGTTGCAGCAGGGCTTATTGTGGTAGACGGCGCACAAATGCCGGTTGGGTTTAATATCGATGATATAAATGTAAATGACGTTGAGACTGTTGAATCAATATATGGGGTAAATGCCGCTATTTATGGCATGCGTGGTGGGAATGGTGTTTTGGTTATTACTACCAAACAAGGTAAAGGGGTGGACCCAAAAGACATAGCATCAATAGGCGTATTACCGGTTATAATAAATGGCTTTTACAAGGCCCGTGAGTTTTACTCGCCAAAATATGATATTGCTACGCCCGCAAATAACCGCCCCGATCTGCGCACTACTATTTTTTGGCAACCCGAACTGGTTACAGATAAAGCGGGTAATGCCTCATTAGATTATTATAATGCCGACGGAACGGGTACTTACCGATTGGTGATTGAAGGAATTGATGAAAAGGGTATCATTGGCCGGCAAGTGTACCGGTACAGGGTGGAATAAGGGAAACCGAAATTAGGAACACGGGTAGGAAAATTGCCTTTTGCTATTATATTTAATTATATTGAATCCATTATGAGAAAGTTACCTTTTGTTTTATCACTATTAATAATAGGTGTATTTAATTCACCCGCCTTTAGCCAGGGGGATAACACTGTTTTAAAAAACATTATCGGCAAATTAGGATCTTTTTACTCTGGTCATATTATTGAAAAAGCCTATCTCCATTTTGATAGACCTTATTATGCCGCCGGGGACACTATTTATTTTAAGACCTATGTTACTTTTGGGGAACAACATGAACTTTCGAGGCAGAGCGGGGTGCTGTATGTTGACCTGATAAACCTACAAAATATTATTAATCGATCCATAAAATTGCCCCTGAAGGATGGCTTGGCCTCGGGTGATTTTGCTTTATCTGACGCTTTGCCTAAAGGTAACTACAGGATAAGAGCATACACCAAATTAATAAAGAATGCTGTTGGAGGGGATTTTTTCGAGCAAATAATCCCTGTTGGCTCAACCGTTAATAACACAAATACGATTAACAAATTGTCTCAAAATACAAATAAGCCTGATGTACAGTTTTTCCCGGAGGGGGGAGGGCTTTTAGATAGTGTCCAATCAAAAGTGGCATTTAAAGCAATTGGTCCCGATGGAATGGGGGAAAATATTAAGGGAGCTATCATTGACAACAATGGGAAAACTATTACCACTTTCGTATCATCGCATTTAGGCATGGGTTCCTTTGATCTTAACCCTGAAGAAGGCAAAACTTATAAAGCCAATATCAAGTTCGCCGATGGTAGTCAAACTACAGTTAATCTTCCGGCAGTTGGTA
>JANYAB010000714.1 GCA_025355225.1 Bacteroidota bacterium | reverse complement strand
ACCAGAAATGTCATTGCCAAAGGATCGATCGTAAGATCTCCTGAATGTTCAGGAAAAAGAATAGTTTGTTTAATAATAGCAACGTTATACCTGGCTCCATTGTACGTTTCGGTAGTCCAGACCACGTTCGGATTTTTCTTAACGACATCCTGGTTCCAGAAACCATTAAGGTCAGGAGCTTTGTCCAGCTGACTGGCCATAAGGTCAACACGGGTATATAACTTATAGCGCAAATTAATTTGCTCACCCGTGTAAACCTTGTTTTTATTAACATCAGCTTTAATAAACAATGATTTGGACATATCCTTCGTATTCACCGAAGTATTATCATCAGGGGGTGGCGCTGCTTGTGCCTGCGGCTTTTGTTGTTGTGGAGGGGCCTGTCCCTGTACCTTTATTTTTAATTGATTTGATATTAAGGTGTGTCCGTTAACGATGATTGCCGCGGCCGTAATAGTAAATGTTCCTTCTTTGGGTGCAAAAAGGATATAGCTAATGGTTGTACTGACTGTCGAAGCTCCATTTATAATAGTCATACTTGTGGATTCATTCGGCCCGGAAATTAACTGGAACGCACTAAGATCAGGCGGTGTAAACCGGTTGCCTGTACCATTTAAAGTAAAATCTATTTCGAACTGTTCACCCACACCCACCTGGCTCTTACTTATCGATGCTGTGAACTTAACATCAGCGGCAAACAGCAATGTTGTCCATAACAGTAAAAATGATAGTATGTAAAATCCTTTTTTCATTTAAATAATAAAATTACCAGTCTTTAATGATACGTACTTTCTCACCTTTTAATTTTCTATTTTTCAGTTTATCCTGGGTGTTCTTTTCCTGGTCATTTAACGCGTCAAGCATCCGCTGTGCATCCTCTTTTGATACTTTATCTGGTTGCTGCTGCTGCTTTTGCTGATCCTTTTTATCCTGGTTGTTTTTATCCTGGTTGTTTTTGTTCTGATCGTTCTTATCCGGCTTATTCTTATTTTTATTCTGATCGTTTTTATTCTGGTTGTTTTTATTCTGGTTGTTTTTATTGTTGTTCTTATTTTGCTGTTGCTGTTTTTTCAGCATTTCCTGTGCATAGGCCAGGTTATATCGCGTCTGATCGTCTTTGGGATTATTTAATAAGGCTTTTTTATAAGCATCAATACTTTCGTCATACTTTTTGCCAGTAAGCAGAGAATTACCCAAATTATGATAGGCCCCGGCCTTCACCAACGGATTGGTTGACGATGAAGCAATAGTCGCAAAGTTTTGCCCCGCGCTATCAAGCTTTTTTTGTCTGTACAACGCGTCGCCCAGGTTAAAATTACTTTCTACCTTTTGATCTTTTTTAGTGGCAGCTTTGCGGTAAGCTGCTTCCGCATCTTTATATTTTTTTTCCTGGTACAGCTTGTTCCCCTGGTGGATATAGCTCTTTGCCTGCTGAGCCAAGAGTACTGACCCATTTAACATGATCAACAGGACTATAATTAATTGCTTCATGGCTTTTTAACTTCAAACAATTTCAACCTGCTTAATCTTAAACTTTTTTTGCTGGAGATAAAAAATTCCGCAACCAATAACAGGAAGGCGATCGCCAAAAAGAATTGGAAACGGTCTTCAAACTCGGTAAACTGTTTACTGCTATAGGTTTTTTGCTTCATTTTATTAACCTGATCCATCACTATACCCAGGCCACTATTGGCGTTGGTGGCCCGGATGTAAACCCCATGCCCTGCTGTGGCTATTTCTTTACACATATCCTCATTCAGTTTGCTGATAACCTCATGGCCCGCGCTATCGGTGTGAAAGCCCGCTGGTTTGCCATTCTCGTATATCGGAATGGGTGCACCCTGCGGAGAACCAAAGCCAATAACGTGTATGATCACATTCTTATCATGTGCCTCTTCTGCTGCCTTTACCGCGTCATCTTCATGATTCTCGCCATCAGTCATCAGTATCATAACTTTGCTGGTACCATTGTTAAAATCAAACGATCTCATGCCCATATCAATGGCAGATCCAATAGCAGTACCCTGTACAGGCACTATACCCGTATTGATGGTATTCAGAAATAATTTGGCAGCAGAATAATCATTGGTTGAGGGCAGCTGAACATAAGCCTTGCCCGCAAAAACGATGATACCGATACGATTGTCTTTTAAATTAGAGATCAATTGATCCAGCGCAAGTTTTGCATTTTCCAGACGATTAGGAGCAAAATCCTGTGAAAGCATGCTGTTTGATACATCAAGCAGTATCATCAGGTCGGCCCCTTTGCTCCTGGTATCCTCTGTTTTAGTGCCTATTTGCGGATCAGCCAAACCAATAACAAGCAAAGTATATGCTGTTATAAAAAAGATAAATTTCACCACCGGCCTCGAAAATGAGACCTCCGGCATAATGCGCTGAACAACTTTCTTGTCGCCAAAAGTAGCCAGGGCCTTTCTTTTCCATATTCTTACTACTAAAAATAAGATGATAAGCAATGGAACAAATGCCAGGGCCCATAAAAATTGAGTATGTGCAAAACGTAGCATCAGGTTAAAGCTCCTTTAAAAATGGTGTTATTTAATAAAATCTCCAGCGATAAAAAAGCCAGGGCAATAATAGCAAACGGTAAATAATGCTCTGTTCTTTTGTGATACTGTGTAACTGCTATTTTAACTTTTTCAAGTTTATCTATCTGTTTGTAAATTTCTGTGAGCTCAGTATTGTTCCTGGCCCTGAAATATTTCCCGCCTGTTATGCCGGCTATTTTTCCAAGCGTCGCCTCGTCGATCTCAACAGGGACCATTTGATAATGGGTATTGCCTAACTGATCCTTGAAAGGATATGGAGCCGAACCATTGGTTCCCACACCAACGGTATAAACCCTTATACCAAACTGCTTTGCAATCTCGGCAGCGGTTATCGGTGGAATAGAGCCCATATTATTCACCCCGTCAGTAAGTAAAATTATAACTTTGCTTTTTGCTTCACTGTCCTTTAGCCTGCTTACTGCAGTAGCCAGTCCCATTCCTATTGCTGTGCCGTCATCAATCATCCCGTTCTTAATATCATGGAATAAATTGATCAGCACATCATGATCAATAGTTAATGGACACTGTGTAAAGCTTTCACCGCTGAAAACTACTAAACCAATACGATCTCCGGGCCGGTTCTCAATAAAATTAATAGCAATGTTTTTGCCGGCCTCAAGTCGATTCGGCTTAAAATCTTCTGATAACATACTTCCCGAAATATCGGTAGCGATCATGACATCAATACCCTCGGTAGTTTCGTTCTGCCAGCTTAAGGCCGATTGCGGCCTCGCCAACGCAGTCACCAAAGCAATCAGCGCTAGTGACCTTAACACAATACTGCAATGCCGCCAGATACGCGTCGGATTTTTTTGCGCGAATGCAAAACCTTTGGTTGACGACATGCCAAGTATGCCCTGCAATTGTTGATTACGCCAATAATAGTAGGCTACCATTAGCGGGATAACAAGCAGCAGCCAGAGAAATCCGGGCTGGGCAAATTCTATTCCTTTAAACCAGTTCATCCAGGCAACTCCTCTTTATGATCAACAGCTTGTATCTCCTCTTTAGTTTTCCTGATAAAGTCAATTGCATCTTCTATACTTTGTTCATTTTCGGCAGGCAAAGGTTTTTCCTTTGCGAACTTTACCAGATCAGCAAGGGTCAATAATTGCTTCAGGCTGATTCTCGCATTTACAGGTATGTCTTTATTTTTCAGTCCTGTCAATATCTCACTACTTGTTTGCTCATGTGTTTTAATATGATATCTGGTCTCGAGATATTCCCGCAGTATATCAGTCAATTCACTATAATATTTCTTTATCTCGTTTCCCTGCCATAGCTTTTTGTCACGCAATTCGTAAAGCTTATTCAATGCAATGGCATCTGCCGGCAAAGCTGGGACTACCTTTTTTATAATTGTTCCTTTGGGCCGACTTTTAAGATAATAGATAATTGCTATTATTAATAAAACAGCCACCAAAATCATGAACACCAACAGCCAATGATCCTTTAACCAATCCCAGAAAGTATAGGATACTGCGAATGGCTGTTTAATGTCATAGAATGATTTAGTGGTATCAACCGGAACCGATGTTATTCGCAGCGTTACTGTCCCGGTTTTAAAAGAGTCCGACTTTGTATGGAACGCAAACTCAGGGATCACATAAATCCCTGTATCAAAAGAAGTAATTATATAATTATGAGTTATTGTTACAGTAGCAGGATGGTTTTTGTCAAAGGCGGTATCCAGCTTGGGGCCCTTTACAATCTTAATTTTGCCAATGCTGTCCCTTAATTGAGGAAAAGAAATAACACTTTTGGCCGGGATATGTGCAACGAGGTGCAATACCGTTTGATCTCCGATAGGTACGGAAACCTTATCCAGTCTGGATTCCACTTGTATATTTTGTGCACCGGCATCGTAAAAAAAGCATAGCAGCACCAGAATAAGCATTAAAATATTCCGGCAGCTGCCGGGATGAAAATATCGTTTACTCCTCACTTCCTGCTACCCCTTTTTTTAAATAATGTCATCAATGGTTTAATATAGGTTTCATGTGTGCCGATACTGGTAAAATCCACCCCTGATTTTTTGAATGTATTGCTTAGTATTCCGTTTCTTGCAAGTGCAGCCGTTTTAAAGGCATTTCGTACCTTTTTGCTGCCGGTATTGATCCATTGTATTTCGCCGGTCTCTTCATCACGTGTAGGAATGAGGCCAAGGTCCGGAAACTCTTCCTCATGCCTGTCGTATATCCTTAAGGCTATAACATCATGTTTTTTATTGGCTATCTTCAATTCGGTCTCAAATTCCGGACTCATAAAATCTGATATAATAAAGGCCGTGCATTTCTTTTTTATGGCACTTGTAAAGTATTTTAATGCCCCTGCCACATTAGTACCCGTATTTTGAGGCTTAAAATCGATCAGTTCCCTGATGATCATCAAAATATGGCTCCGTCCTTTTTTTGGCGGAATAAACTTCTCAATCTTATCACTAAAAAAAATCACGCCCACTTTATCATTGTTTTGTATAGCTGAGAATGCCAATACTGCGCATAATTCAGTCGCCATGTCCTGCTTTTGCTGATTTATTGTTCCGAAATTCTCCGAAGCGCTTACGTCCATCAGCAGCATAACGGTCAACTCCCTCTCCTCATCAAACACCTTAACGTAAGGATGATTAAAACGGGCCGTAACGTTCCAGTCAATGGTCCTGATCTCGTCTCCCACCTGGTATTCGCGTACTTCGCTAAAGGCCATACCCCTTCCCTTAAAAGCCGAGTGATATTCGCCCGAAAACAAGTGGTTGCTTAATCCTCGGGTTTTTATCTCGATCTTTCTTACTTTCTTCAGCAGTTCTTTGGTATCCCTTGCCATAAAACTAAGGTACTTCGATCACATTCAGTATCCCGGTAATAATATCTTCACTCGTCATATTTTCAGCCTCTGCCTCGTAGCTTAGCCCTATGCGGTGTCTTAACACGTCATGGCAAATCGCCCTGACATCTTCCGGAATAACATATCCCCTGCGTTTAATAAAGGCATAAGCCTTTGCAGCAAGGGCTAGGTTAATGCTCGCCCTCGGCGAAGCGCCAAAACTGATCAGGTTTTTATAGTTCGATAGCTTGTATTGCTCAGGGTAGCGTGTTGCAAAAACGATATCGATGATATATTGTTCAATTTTTTCATCCATGTACACTTCCCGCACCACTTTACGCGCTCTTACAATATCATCAGGGCTTACAACTGGGTTCGGTTTAAGCATCCCCTGCGGTGCTATATTTGCCCTTACTATCTTCTTTTCATCTTCCTTGTTTGGATAACCAATAACCACTTTCAGCATAAAACGGTCAACCTGAGCTTCAGGAAGCGGATAAGTACCCTCCTGCTCTATCGGGTTTTGGGTAGCCAGCACAAGGAAAGGCTTTGGCAATTCAAAAGTATGATCTCCGATAGTTACCTGCCGCTCCTGCATAGCCTCTAACAGAGCGCTCTGCACTTTCGCAGGGGCACGGTTTATTTCATCGGCCAAAATGAGATTTGAAAATATCGGGCCTTTTCTGACTATAAATTCTTCCTTTTTCTGGTTGTATATCATTGTTCCCACAAGGTCGGCAGGCAACAAGTCGGGTGTAAACTGGATACGACTAAAATCAGCCTGAATCGCTTTGGACATGGTATTGATTGCCAATGTTTTAGCAAGCCCTGGCACACCTTCGAGCAAGATATGCCCATCTGCCAGCAGTCCTATCAACAGCCGTTCAACCATATATTTCTGCCCGACAATCACTTTATCCATCTCCATTTTTAATAGATCAACAAAGGCGCTTTCACGCTGTATCATTTCATTTATAGCCCTTATATCGGTCGAATAGGATGAGTTTCCCTGTAAATTATCGGTAGATGAATGTTCTGTATTAGTCTTTATATCTTCCATGAAAAATCATTTTATTTGGATTGGCAAACTTAAACAGCATATCGATTTTTTTGCCAAAAAAAGTAATGCATATTTTGTTAAATTATGTTAAATTTTTGTTACAAAACGGCCTTGTAAGTTTAGATATTAATTTTCACATACAATCGTTAACTGACGATTAGATAGAAAGGCGCTACAATTTTATGATTGCGCCCAGCGCCATTTTTGAAAAGGAATTTATATATCGTTAAGAGATGTGATATTAATATATCAATCTATTTCCCTTTTAAGAAGCCATGGTTAATGTAAAAGTTGTCCCTGTCCCCTCTTTTGTACTCAGTGTAATTATACATCCAATTGTTTGTGCCATATCTTTAACAAGATTTAACCCCAAGCCGTTTTTGGAACTGCCGATGGTCAGGTTTTCTTCAAACTTTTTTATTTGTTCGTCATTCATTCCCGGGCCGTTATCGGTGATTGAAAGTTTAAATTGATCATTTTCTTTCCACGCTTTCCAAATAATGGTCGCCCCAGGCGTTTTTATCAACGCATTAACTGAATTTTGTGTAAGGTTATGCATTATTGTTTTCAGGTAGTTTTCATCAGTATTAACAAATAAATCTTCACCTGATTGATAATCAAAACTGATGTCGACAGCTCCTGAAAAAAAATCTTTCAAGTATGAAAATAAGCTTGTTACAGGTACGTTGGTCTTTTCCGGCTTAAAGTTTTCCATTTGCCCTTTACTCCACAATAGTATTTCTTCCATCACTTCGAGCAGTGCCAGGGCTGATCTTGTAATTTTCGATTCCTGTTCAGTTTTTTGTTCTTCGCTTAACAGGTGTGCGTTTCTTTTTTGTAATTGTAAAAAATTCACGAGGCTAACAATCGGGCTTCGCAGATCATGAGTAATTATTGCAAAGAATTTTGCTTTTAATTTATTGGCACTATCAAGCTGTTCATTCAATTTTGTAAGAGCAATGTTTTTTTGCTTGCGAACAACACTTAGCCTGTAATAAAGTCCTCCAATAATCAGCAGAATTAACAGGCCTGTCAATAAAAGCAGGATATTCCGCTGCTGAGACTGTGCACGCGCCTTTTGATTCAGTATTTCCTGGTTCTTTTTTTGAATTTCATTCCGGCTTTCAAGCTCAGCAATTTTGTTTTTGTTTTGCTGGGAAAAGATAGAGTCGTTGACATTTTGATAGAAAAAAAAATTA
>JANYAB010000630.1 GCA_025355225.1 Bacteroidota bacterium | reverse complement strand
CTAAATTGGAAGGTGAAATCGGCCCTCATATGCAATTTAATGGTAAAGAACATTTGGTTTGGAGCCTCAATAATTATCTGGGACTGGCTAATCATCCGGAAGTAAGGGAAGCCGATGCCAGGGCAGCAGCCGATTATGGATTGGCTTATCCAATGGGTGCCCGAATGATGTCGGGCAATTCCATTCATCATGAAGAGTTGGAAAATAACCTGGCTGAATTTGTAGGTAAGGAAGATGCATTTTTGCTTAACTACGGCTACCAGGGGATGGTATCGATAATAGATTCATTGGTCGACCGCAATGATGTAATTGTTTATGATGCGGAGTCTCACGCCTGTATTATCGATGGTTTACGCCTTCACATGGGAAAACGTTTTGTATATCAGCATAATGATATGGAAAGCTGTGAAAAGCAACTGGAACGCGCATCGCGGTTGGCAGAACAGACAGGTGGGGGAATATTATTAGTCACCGAAGGTGTTTTTGGTATGTCGGGTGCGCAAGGGAAATTGAAAGAAATTGTTGAGTTTAAAAAGAAATTTAATTTCCGTTTACTGGTTGATGATGCACACGGTTTTGGTACAATGGGCAGCACGGGAGCTGGCACGCACATGGAGCAGGATTGCATTGACGGTGTTGATGTTTACTTCGCCACTTTTGCAAAATCAATGGCGGGCATTGGGGCATTTGTAGCTGGCGACAAAGAAATTATTGATTATTTGCGGTATAATATGCGTTCGCAGATTTTTGCTAAAGCTTTGCCAATGCCAATGGTTTTAGGTCTTAAAAAACGATTTGAGCTTTTGAAATCACAACCCGAATTGCGGGAAAAACTTTGGGCAATTGCAAGGCAGTTACAAAATGGTTTAAAGGAGCGTGGTTTTGATATCGGCATAACTAATACCATGGTTACTCCTGTATTTTTAAAAGGAGAACTGTATGAGGCCACCATGCTGACACGTGATCTGCGCGAGAATTATGGTATATTTTGCTCTATTGTAATTTACCCGGTTATTCCTAAAGGATTGATCCTGCTCCGTTTAATACCTACCGCAGCGCATAGCTCAGAAGATGTACAACGCACATTGGATGCTTACAGCGAAATGGGCGAAAAATTAAAATCAGGTTTTTATAAAGAAAATAAAATGGCTGTTGCGTAATCACAATTTTCAAACATTTTAATTAGCCTTTCGGTTTATACGAAAGGCTTTTTTATTTTTACACTAACCAACATTTACCTGGATATGCTTACACGCCGCGATTTTATTAAATTGAATGGAATTACAACTGCCGGTATCGGCGTTGGATTGCGCCCCAACTGGTTTACTGATACTGTTTCATTCGAAAGTAAACGTGTGAGCCCTTCGGTTCGCAGGTTTAACAGCCAGGCTGTTGAAGACATGATCGCCAAAGTAAAAGCCGATATCAAAGATCCTGAGCTGGCGTGGCTTTTTGAAAACTGCTATCCGAACACATTGGACACTACCGTGAAATATACCTTTAAACATGACGTACCTGATACTTTTGTAATCACCGGGGACATTGATGCTATGTGGCTACGGGATTCTTCCGCGCAGGTTTGGCCCTATCTGCCTTTAGTTAAGAAGGACCTTGAACTACAGAAGTTAATACTCGGCGTAATTAATCGTCAGGTAAAATGCGTGCTGATTGATCCTTATGCTAATGCTTTTAACGAAAAGGCGACAGGCAGTGAATGGGACAGTGATGTTACGGATATGAAGCCCGAACTGCATGAGCGTAAATGGGAAGTGGATTCATTGTGTTATCCAGTCAGATTAGCTTATAATTATTGGAAGACCACCGGCGACAGTAGTTTTTTTGATAAGCAATGGCAAAAAGCCGGCAAGTTGATTCTAGATACATTTAAGGTGCAGCAGCGCAAAGGTAGTCGTGGGCCATACCATTTTCAAAGAAAGACCGAGGTTGCCAGCGACACGGCGCCAAATGGCGGATATGGTAACCCTATTAAGCTGGTTGGGTTGATCTGTTCTATCTTCAGACCATCGGATGATGCTACTATTTATCCATTCCTGGTACCATCCAATTATTTTGCGGTAGTAAGCTTGCGGCAAATGGCCGAAATGTTTGAACAAATAGGGCACGATCATATTACCGCCGTTCAATGCAGGGCTTTGGCAACTGAAGTTGATGCCGCGCTGCAGAAATATGCAATTGGTCATCACCCGATTTACGGAAACGTACTTGCTTACGAGGTTGATGGCTTTGGCAATCAGCTATTTATGGATGATGCCAATGTGCCAAGT
>JANYAB010000629.1 GCA_025355225.1 Bacteroidota bacterium | reverse complement strand
AATTTCTTATCCTTATCGATTCATCCCTGCTATAATGTAAAAAGTCTAAGTTTTTATGATAAGCGTCATCATTAGTTTCGTTGTTTTTTAGTAAATCAGCTTTTAAATGATACCTTGAGGCCCATGCTGAATTATGACGCTGCTTTTCCCAGCCAAGCATTTCTGCCAATAATCCGCCCCTTATCAGTTCGTCATTCCCACCGCTTTGTTCGTTTAATAACCTCCTTTCATTCAGCATTTTGTACAGTCTTCCGTTCTGCGCTTCTTCGTTCATCCACGACGTTAACTTTTCCCAATTACGCATCAGGCTCTCATGCGATATATCCAATACCAGGTTTGGGTGTAGCGTGGTATTAATAGGCGGCATTATAAATGATGTCTCATTTTCCCTGAAATGGTTTACTACTTCATCAACTTCTTTGTCGCTTGCATCTAAAGATGAGGCTATATTGTAAATGTTCGTAAGTTCTGTTGGCCGCCTGCCACCTTTTTTATCGGTACTTGTATCAGTAAGTGCCTGAAAAATAATCCTGGCTATTGATTGTTTTTTTGATGGGGCGCCGCTACTATTATTTTCATCATCTAATTCGGCATATTTCGCTTCAGCGTGGTTGGCGAGCGCTTTTGTCATTCCACCAATAAGTTCATAATGCCTGTACTCTATTTCCACCTCGCTTCCTTCATTCGTTGCCTTATTGTACGAACGCATTAAAGCATGCTGTAAAATTGGAAGTTGATCCAGATTTTCTTTTAATTTATTTTCATCAATCTCATTTATCAATAGTTCAACCAGGCCGGGATCTATATTTTTGCCGGCCAGGTGAATTGGCCCTTCTATCGCTTCTTTTAATTGTGTGCGGTTTAATTGGGGCACCAGGTATTGTCCCTCATTGATTGCTTCTGGCAGTCCTCTAAACTTTACGCAATCACCTAAAAACTCTGAGCGCATGGTTATGATTACGTAAACAGAACTTTCAGGATTTGATACTGCTTTTAAAAGAAGATTTACAAAATGCGTTTCAATATTTTCCCTTCCTAAATCCTTTCTGTCAAAGCGAAAAAGTTCTTCAAACTGATCAATGATAATTAACAAATTATCTTGTTCTTCTTTTTTGTCACCCGGATTCAACAATTCGTTCACATCCAGGATACCATAAATAGAATTACTAAGAAGAGGTTCAATTATTTTATATTCCTTTATTATTTTATCCTTTTCTTTACCCTTGCTTTTTATGCTGGATAATGCAATAGAAAGATTTTCGACTGGATTTTTCCCAGGTCTGCAGATAGCTATATTCCATTTGTGCCCCGATTCATGCAAATAGCCGCCCAATAATTGAGGAATGAGCCCAGCCCTTACCAGTGATGATTTACCAGTACCTGAACTGCCAATAACAGCTAATAGCTTGTTTCGTGAGAGTCTTTTTATAAGTTCTTCAGCCTGACCACTCCGGCCTTTAAAAAGCTGAAATTCTGAAGTTTTAAATGGGCGTAATCCGGGGAATGGCTTTTTAACAATCTCATCTTCTTCGAGTATGGCTATCCTGCTGCCATCATTTTGAAGATCCAGATAAAACTCATCAATTTGATAAGGAAATTTGTCTTTTATGTCCCCGGAGTTATTCATGATTTTACCTTTGAAGACTATCCCAAAAGCTTTTCATGCCTGTTTCCAGGTCGGCACTCCCTTTTATTATTGTAAATGGCCTTTTTATTACATCTCTCTTAACTTTTTCCTCGATTTCAGGCTCATCAATACAAATGCATTTTGATTGTGTTTTTGGGGAATCCATTAAGATTGCCTGCCGCATGGCAAACCAATAAGGATCTGTTTTTCCATAGAATATAAGGCCGCCTTCACATTTTTCTAAATCTTCTTTGTCCTTTTCAAGAGGGGCATTCGGCAAACTAAATCTCACATCAACATTCTCATTTTCTTCGATCATGGTTTTTAGCCTTATTCTTAACTCATTATTATGATCTTTGTCGAAGTCGTAGAACATGAAAACTTTTTTTCCTGAATTGAAGTACTTTTTCAGTTCTGTTATTTTCTTTTCTTTTTCTTCATCCAGACATTTGATTTTTTCAAATATGCTTTGAAAATCGTTTCCCGAAACGATAGGATTCATCAATACCATTTTATCAATTTTCGCCCTTACTTCCGGCTTTATTATCCAAATGATCTTCTTGTAAAGGCAGTAGGGCGATGCGTTTTTTATTGCTAAATCGTATTGAAGTTTATCCACTCCATCTTCAAAGCATTCCTCAGATGTGATTATGTGTATGGAATACGATGCCTCTTTTTGAAATTTTGAAATAAAATCTTTTTTTTCGTCGTTATCTTTTTTATAAAAATCTTCAATTTCATTAATCCCAGGGATAATTTCGTACCGCCAGCTTTCATATTTTATCTTTCGTTCTACCTCATAAAGAAAACTTGTTCGTATCTCCTTTGCTTCCTCAGAATTCGGAATTGACAAATACAACTTTTTATTGTTCCGTAAATAATCGAGCTCTTTTGCAATATCAACTAAATCATCATTTTGTGTTGTTGAAGAGTAACCATTGGCTTCCATCAATATCTCATTTGCTAATTCATTAATTAACTTTTGAAGAAGAGTATATTGTTTAAATTTTTCATTCCCCATATCACAAAAAAATCGTTTGTCACTGGGAAAACCTTGTAAATTAAGTAACTCTGGATGTGCTTCCAAATCACATGTTTTTGCGAAAACTGGTATAATTTTGCATAACCCATTCTTGTTTTTTTCTAATGCCGTTTTTAATTCAACATTATTTATATACATAGAGTTTAGAAATTTTTGGCTGATAAAAAGTAGCACGATATGGGCATCATTTAATCTTTGTTTAATTTTCTCATCCCATACTGTCCCCAAAGAAATTTTTCCGTCGTACCAAACATTGGTATTAGGGCAATTTTTTTCGTTAATATAATCCCTTAAGGTATCTAGGTCATCCTTGTCCCCATGACTATATGAAATAAACAGGTTTACTTTTTCCATTATTTTCCATTAAAAATCTATAAACAGATTGTTACAGCGAAGTTATTTCTAACTTATTTAAAAGGAAAAGGAAAGCACTTTATATAATTACTGCAAAACTCTGTATACCATAATATTACCACTAATGTAATAAATTATAAAGAAAACACAGTGCGTATTTCTACGGTATTTAAACAGGTGTTTTAACGGTATTTAATGGCGGGCAATATGCCCTGTTAGCACCAACTGATCGGGGACCAAATTATCACTTTTAAAATTTTACAAAAGGATGAACACATCTAATCATTTAACTCTGTACATTTGCTTAACGGTGTTAAATTATTTAATATCGTAATTAAGAAAATGGCAAGCAAGGATAGAATACTACGTTTGAAAGAAGAAACCCGGATAAACATCCTGGATGCTTCACTTCAGATTGTTAAGGAAGAGGGATGGCAAGCCTTGAGCATGCGCAAAATTGCCGATGCAATTGAGTACACCGCACCCATTATTTATGAGTATTTTTCAAATAAGGATGCGATAAGGATGGAGCTGACCAGGAAGGGATTTTTAATCCTGGCCAGGGATATGCGGCAAGCTAAAGAGAAACACCGCTTACCGGGCAAACAACTAGAAGCGATGTGGCTGGCCTACTGGAACTTCGCATTTGCGGAAAGGGAATTGTACCAGGTAATGTTCGGAGTGGATGTAAATTGTTGCGAGCTGTGCGAGATAATGCCCGAAGCGGAAGTTCCATATACACTGGTTAGCGAAGTAATTGAAGAGATAATGGTCGACAAGAAGCCATCCGAAGATGAGGTGTGTGTTAAATATTATACTTTCTGGTCGGTAATACACGGGCTGATCTCTATTAACCTGGTTCGGCGCACTACATCTGACGAGATTACCCGCGAGGTATTAAAAACAGCTATTAGCGGTATCATCACATCGCTCACCGCGTAATTTTTTATACTATTTAAAACATCGTTAAACAATTTAACAGTGTTAAATAAAATGAGATCAAAATACTATTAGAACTAACTACTAAAAGTTTTCCCCTTTTTGCATAACAACTAAAAGCAAGAACCGGGTTTTAATACACGTTCTTAAAAGTCAATTTTGACACGTTCTACCTCTTCTCACCGGAAGACATAGTACTTTAATTTAAATAAAATAAATAACACAATGAAAAAGGTCAAGCATATTTACTGGGAAGTATATATCATCGTTAAATAATTTAACAGTGTTAAATTATAAAATCGAATGAAAGAGCTTATGATGTCCATTTTCGGCTTGTAAAATCGTCATAACGCTATCAACAAAAAACAAAAAGCAATACAAATCAATAATTCAATAAATCAACAATTCAATAATTAATCATGAAAAGTATCTATTTCGCGCTAATCGCGCTTTCATTATACAGTTGTTCTCCGAAACCGCAGGCAACTGTAGCCCCGCCACCACCGTCGCTGCCTGTGGCGACTATCGTTTCTGGCACAGAAATCACTTACCAGGAATATCCGGCTTCGGTAGAAGGCACAGTAAATGTTGAGGTTCGTCCGCAGGTGAGCGGATCGCTTGATAAGGTATTTGTTGATGAAGGTGCATTTGTAAGTGCTGGTCAACCGATATTTAAAATTAATGATCGGCCTTATCGTGCACAGCTAAACAATGCCCTTGCCAGTCAGCATGCAGCAAAGGGTGCTTTGGCCAACGCTCAACTGGAAATTGATAAATTAACTCCCCTTGTTGAAAACAAAGTAGTTTCTGACTATCAGCTAAAAACTGCAAAAGCAGCTTATGATGTTGCAAAAGCAAATATCGAACAGGCAAAGGCTAATGTTTCTACAGCACAGATCAACTTAGGCTATACTTTAATTAAAGCACCTGTAAGCGGATATATTGGCCGGTTGCTTAAAAAACAAGGCAGCCTGGTTGCCCCGGCAGATGCAGAGGCCCTTACACAACTATCTGATGTACATGATGTACATGTTTATTTCTCCCTGGGCGAAAAGGATTTTGTGAACTTTAAAGAGCAATATCCGGGAGAAACTTTAAAGGACAAATTGAAACAACTGCCAACCGTGTCTTTACTATTGGCCGATAATACCGAATACACCAAACAAGGAAAGATCGATATGATAGACGGCCAGTTTGACAAAAACACGGGCGCCATCACCTTAAGGGCTAGTTTCCCCAACGCACAAGGACTACTTCGTTCAGGTAATACGGGCAAAATACGTTTAAGCCTCCAGCATAAGGATGCATTGATAGTTCCGCAATCGGCCACTATTGAAATGCAGGATAAGGTATTTGTATTTGCGGTTGCAGATAGTAACAAGGTTAAAAAGCAGGCGATCACGATCGTTGGAAAAAACGGAACAAATTACCTGATAAAAGATGGCATTAAAGCCGGCGACCAGATTGTGTTAAGCGGTATTGACCATTTACAGGAAGGCACAGTGATACACCCGGAAAAGGCAGTTGATAAGCTTACCGCTGTGGCAAAAAACTAATGGCATCGCCTCACCTAAATCCTCTCCAAAGGGTAGGGGTTGGGGTGAGGCAAAAATGGCATAACAAACTTACATTAAACTTAAAAGTCATGTTTAAAAGATTTATAGAAAGACCGGTACTTGCTACCGTGATCTCCATACTGCTGGTGATACTGGGGGTGCTCGGTTTAACCAGGCTGCCTTTGCAGCAATTTCCTGATATAGCGCCGCCGGCTGTATTGGTGGCAGCTGTTTACCCCGGCGCTAATGCCGAAACAGTGTTACGTTCTGTTGCACCATCGCTGGAAGAATCCATAAATGGTGTGGAGAATATGAGCTATATGAGCTCAACCGCCAGTAACGATGGCACATTGGCAATAACCGTTTACTTTAAGCAGGGCACCAACCCCGACCAGGCGGCAGTAAACGTACAGAACAGGGTTGCGCAGGCCACAAGTCAACTGCCTGCCGAAGTTGTGCAACAAGGCATAACTACTACCAAACAGCAAAACAGTTTGATAGGGGCAGTTGGGATGTACACTGAGGATACGAAAAAATACGACCAGACATTTGTTGCCAACTATGCGCAGATCAATATCATCCCTGAGCTGAAACGTATCCCCGGGGTAGGTTCGGCGACCATATTTGGGGGTGTTAAAGATTATTCCATGCGTGTTTGGCTTAACCCCGGCCAAATGGCTGCTTATAAGATCACCCCTGCCGAAGTTATGGCAGCCATCCAGGATAAAAACCTGGAAGCTGCGCCAGGTAAATTGGGCGAAAGAAGCAAGGAAGTATTTGAATATGTTATCAAATACAAAGGTAAGCTAACAACACCCGAAGAATATGAGAATATTGCTATACGTGCCAATGCAGATGGTTCTGTATTACATTTAAAAGATGTAGCCCGCGTTGAGCTGGGTGCATATTCATATACCAGCGTAACCCACTTAAATGGCCATGACGGTATTGCTATCGGTGTTATACAATTAGCCGGCTCAAACGCTAATGAGATCCAAATCGCTGTTGATAAGCTGATGGAGAAGGCATCAAAGGATTTCCCGGCAGGTATTAAATACAATAATTTCTACCGGACCAAAACCGCACTCGATGAGTCGATATCCCAGGTAGAACGCACACTGATAGAAGCCTTCGTATTGGTGTTTATCGTAGTGTTTGTTTTCCTTCAGGATTTCAGATCTACATTAATTCCGGCTATTGCAGTTCCGGTGGCAATTTTGGGTACGTTTTTCTTTATGAACCTGTTTGGCTTCTCAATTAACCTGCTAACCCTGTTTGCATTAGTACTGGCAATAGGTATTGTGGTGGATGATGCCATTGTGGTGGTTGAAGCAGTGCACGCCAAAATGGA
The DNA here is from genome assembly GCA_025355225.1 of Bacteroidota bacterium. GTDB lineage: Bacteria > Bacteroidota > Bacteroidia > Sphingobacteriales > Sphingobacteriaceae > Mucilaginibacter. Next base: position 7,222 of record JANYAB010000629.1, on the reverse strand, counting down.
GCATAAACACTTAGCGCCAAAACCGGCTACTGTGGAGGCCATGCATGAAATTACCGGGGCTATCATCTCCATCACTTTAGTAATGGCGGCGGTGTTCTTACCTGTAGGTTTTATGACAGGCTCAACAGGAATATTTTACAGGCAATTTGCCTTCACTATGTCCATTGCTATCGTTATATCAGCAGTTAACGCTTTAACATTAAGTCCCGCATTGGCTGCATTATTCCTAAAGAGTAACCCCGCTAAAGAAGGTGGATTTTTAGCAAAAAAGAGTTTTGCTGAAAAATTTTATGCAGGATTTAACAGCAGCTTTGCCGCCATTACCAACAGGTATGTTGGCGGCCTTAAGTTTCTGATCCGTAATAAATGGATCAGCATGGGTGGCCTTGCATTAATAATAGTTGCTACCGTTTATTTGGTAAGGACAACAAAATCAGGCTTTATTCCTACGGAAGACCAGGGCTTTGTGGCCATATCGGTCTCAACACCATCCGGAACCTCATTGGACGGAACAACGAAGGTGCTTAATCAAGCCGAGGATGCGGTGCGAGCCTTACCTTCTGCCAGATTTGTAACGGCTATATCAGGGTTTAATTTATTAACCTCGTCAAATAGCCCGTCGTCAGCGGTATTCTTTGTTTTATTAAAACCGAACAAAGACAGGGGGCCTGTAAAAGATATTAACGCTATACAGGATATTATGAGGGGGAAACTGGCCGCTGTAACTGGTGGCAGCTTCTTCGTGTTTAGTTTCCCAACCGTTCCGGGTTTCAGCAATGTTGAGGCGCTGGATGTTGTTCTGCAGGATAAAACCGGGGGCAAACTGGACAAGTTTAGTGGTGTTGCCAACAACTTTATTGGCAAACTGATGGCTAAACCAGCTATTGCTTACGCGTTTACTTCTTTTAAAGCTGATTATCCTCAATTACAGCTGGAAGTTGATGATGAAAAGGCGAATCAATTAGGTGTAAGTGTTAAGGATATTTTACAAACCATGCAGGCCTACTTTGGAAGCGCCCAGGCATCAGATTTTAACCGCTTTGGTAAATACTATCGCGTAGTGGTGCAGGCTGATATTGCCGACAGGGCCGATCCATCATCCATAGACCGTGTGTTTGTTAAAAACAAAGCAGGCGAAATGGTGCCGATCAATACCCTGGTAAAATTAACCCGCGTGTACGGCTCTGAAACAGCATCGCGTTATAACCTGTTCAACTCCATCGAGATCAACGCCATCCCTAAACCGGGCTATAGCTCCGGCGATGCGATTAAGGCAATACAGGAAACTGCAAAGGAGCAATTACCATCCGGTTTTGCTTATGAATTCTCCGGTCAAACGCGTGAAGAGATCTCATCTGGCGGGCAATCAGCCATCGTATTTATGCTGTGTTTAGTATTCGTTTACTTCCTGTTATCGGCACAGTATGAAAGCTATATCCTGCCTTTGGCGGTGATCTTATCGATCCCGACCGGCATATTAGGAGTATTCGTTGTACTTGGTTTAACCGGGATTGAAAATAATATTTATGTGCAGGTAGCATTGATAATGCTGATAGGGCTTTTAGCGAAAAACGCGATCCTTATCGTCGAATTCGCCGTGCAGCGACGCAGGGCTGGGCAGCCATTGGTGGCCGCCGCAATTGAAGCTGCAAGGTTAAGGCTACGCGCTATACTGATGACCTCCCTGGCCTTCGTATTCGGCCTGTTCCCGATGAGTATTGCTACAGGGCCGTCGGCACAGGGTAACCACTCTATAAGTATCGGCGCCGCCGGGGGGATGGTTTCTGGTGTGCTGCTTGGCCTGTTTATTATACCGGTGCTGTTTGTAATATTCCAGCATTTGCAGGAGAAGATCACAGGCGTACCGGTAGCGGTGTTGCTGGACGGTCATGGGTCGGAAACAGCAAATAATAATCATGTTGCTGTGATGGAAGAAGAATATACAGCGTGATCTAAATTAAAATAAAAGAAAAATGAAAAAATTAATAAACAGTCTCGCTTTTATCCTCGTGATACTAAGCGCCTGTAATGTTTCAAAAAATATTGAAACACCCAAACCTGCATTACCCGATCATTTCAGGAATGCGGCAACGGCAAAGGATACCAGCAGTATTGCCGATTTAGAATGGAAAAAATTCTTTACCGATCCGGTGCTGCAGAAATTGATCGACAGCGCAATTGTCAAGAACTACGATATACAGATTGCCGTAAAAAATATAGAGGCATCGCAATTGTTATTTAAACAGGTAAAGTGGAATTATGTGCCCGAAGCAAGTCTGAACGTAACGGCAAGTACTACCCGTCCATCAGACAACAGCGTTACGGGGCTAAGTTTAAGCCAGTACAATATTGGTAAAAACCATATTGAAGATTATTCAGCTAACCTGGCTGTTTCGTGGGAAGCTGATATCTGGGGTAAGATACATAATCAAAGCAAAAGCGCCCTGGCCGCCTACCTGCAAACAGTTGAAGCAAAAAGGGCCATACAAACCAATATTGTGGCCGGTGTTTCGCAGGGATATTATAATTTACTTATGCTGGATGCTCAATTGGATATCGCCAAAAAGAACGTCAGGCTGAATGATAGCACGCTGCGTATCGTCCGCCTTCAATATGAAGCCGGCCAAGTTACGTTGCTCGCCGTACAGCAAACCGAGGCGCAACGGATGGCGGCAGCACAATTGATCCCGGGATTTGAACAAAACATTACCATACAAGAAAATGCACTTCGCATTCTGACTGGTGAGCTGCCCGGAAATATCGATCGAAACACTATCCTTGACCAGGTACCAGTTCCCGGGGATCTTGCTACAGGTGTTCCCTCTAACCTGGTAAGCCGCCGGCCCGATGTGAAGAGTTCTGAACTGGCTTTAATTACTGCCAATGCCGATGTAGGCATCAACAAGGCAGAAATGTACCCGGCTTTAAGGATAACCGCAAGCGGCGGCGTTAATTCGTTCAAGGCCAGCAATTGGTTTAACATTCCTGCCTCGTTATTTGGTGTAGTCGCAGGCAGCGTAGTACAGCCCCTGCTTGACCATAAGCTATTAAAAACTAAATATGAGGTGGCCAAGGTTGAGCGCGAGAAAACTGTATTGCAGTTCAGGCAATCTGTCTTAAACGCTGTTGGCGAAGTATCGGATGAACTGGTGAAAATTGAAAAGCTAAAAGCACAGCAAAATATAGCAACCAATCGGGTTAATACTTTGCAGCATGCCACAGCCAATGCTAACCTGCTGTTTAAAAATGGCATAGCCAATTATCTCGAAGTAATCACCGCGCAGAGCAATGTGCTCCAGGGTGAATTGGAACTGGCATCTATTAAAAGGGATGAGTTGAGTGCAGTTTCAGAACTTTACCGGTCGTTGGGTGGCGGGTGGAAATGATCTCATCAATATTATTAAAAAAAATCCTTTAGCAATAGCTAAGGGATTTTTTGTTTTATGGACCTTTTCAATTGATTTTACTTAGAATATTTGATAATTACCAAATACATGCGCAAAGATGTTTTAAATAAACAAAATGGTTGTCGGCTTAGCTGAGCATTTTTTTGGATATTTTATTGGTTGAAGCATTCATTACAAAGGTCTAAAAAATAATCTTTACGATTATTTTATCCAAAGTTTATCCAGAATTGAAATATATACTTGTGATGTCTATTACGTATTTGCAGTAACCAATAGTCATGTTTAAGCCGATAAAATTTAATTTGTTAATACATAAATAGACAAAAAATGCAGGACTAATAATATATCAATTGTTTAGGATTGATAGAAGTGATTGCATTTTAAAATAAAGCAGAACAATATTTTAATACCCCAATATTATAGCTTATTATGAATCGTCTGAAACAAACTGCTTCTGAAAATGGGGTCTTGGGAAACCCGCTTTTATTCTGGAAACAGCAATTAGATATTAATACCCCTGCCTTAGAAATACCTGCTGATTTTCCGCGGCCTTCGGCAACATCCCATCGAATAGGCCATGTTTCCTTTTCTTTGCCTGATTCTTGTTGGATTGCGCTTAAAAATTTAAGCAAGCAACCAGGCGCCAATCTTTTTACAACATTGCTCGCCGCTTATAACACGCTTTTATTCAGGTACACCAGGCAGGAGGATATTGTGATAGGGTATCCTGGTATTGAAAATGGATTCAATCAGGCGGGGGAATTAATTGGCACCCTTTATAATACTAACGTTCTCCGAACCAATTTATCAGGTAACCCTTGTTTCTATGAGTTACTTCAACGCGTTGACCAGGTGGTAGCAGAAGGGAACAGATACAAAGACGTGCCCTACGAAGCACTGGAAGAAGTGATGAAGGTAGAATTTGGGATTAATTATACCGGTTTATATAATGTGATATTTTCGTTCAGGAATACTGGGATTGAAAGTAACGAAATAAATGAATGGACAGCAGATATAAGTATACCCAGAAATTCCGGAGGTGCTGCTGATTTAGCCTTGTATATAGAAGAAACGGCACAGGGATTAAACGGAATATGGACCTATAATTCAGAATTATTTGAAGCGGCCACTATTAAGCGGATTGCCGGGCATTTTGAAGTTTTATTGGAGGGCATAGTTTCCGATCCACAAAAACCAATAACTCAACTGCCGTTACTTACCGATAAGGAGAAACAGGATCTAACAGTAGAATGGAACAGTTCGGCTATAAATTACCCTGCCGATAAATGCATTCACGAGTTGTTTGAGGCACAGGCAAGGAAAACGCCCGAAGCCATCGCATTGGTTTTTGAAAATAAAGAACTAACCTATACAGAATTAAACGAGCGAGCCAATCAGCTGGCTCATTACCTACTTAACCGGGGTATAAAAAAAGAAACACTGGTACCCATTTGCGTTGGTCGTTCACATGAAATGATCATTGCCATATTGGGAATACTTAAAGCCGGGGGAGCTTATGTACCCATAGATCCGAATTACCCATTAGAAAGAATAACCTTTTTGCTGGATGACACAAAAGCATCTTTAGTTGTTTGCAATAAAGAGAGCAAAACAAAACTAAAGACTTTTCAAAATATCGACTTTGTCGAATTAAGCGATGAAGCATCGTTTCTGAAATACCAGCTCACAAATAATTTAAATATTGACCTTCCCCCGGATAACCTTGCCTATGTTATTTACACATCAGGTTCTACGGGTAAACCCAAGGGGGTAATGATTGAACACCGGGCACTAGTAGATCATTGTTATGGCGTAATTGAAAGTGCCGGTTTAATAGCCTGCAAATCCTTTGCCCTTTTTTCGCCATTGGTTTTTGATGCCGGGCATTCCATTATCCATTCTTCGTTTTTGCTTGGCTCCTCTTTACACGTTTTATCCGAAGAGTTAATTTTGGATAGTGAAAAGGTAACCGCCTACCTCGATGATCATGATATTGATTGTATTAAAATCGTTCCTTCACTATGGCTTTCCTATGCCGGTTTACATAAGATGGCTTTAGCCAAAAAGGTCATTATTTTTGGAGGAGAGGCTTTCCCTTTAAGCATCCTGAACTATTTAAGAAAATTAAACTACCGGGGAGATGTTTACAATCACTACGGTCCCACAGAAGTCACTATAGGGAAATGCATTCATAAGGTAAATATAAGCAACCCTTACCGCACCGTTCCCATTGGAAAACCATTTTCCAATACTCAACTCTACGTACTCGACGATGATTTCCAGTTAACGCCTGTGGGCGTAGTTGGAGAGCTCTATATAGCAGGTGACGGCCTGGCGCGGGGCTATCTGAATCAACCCAGGTTAACTACCGAAAAATTTATACCCAATCCTTTCGGACATGACTTCAGGACCAGGATGTATAAAACCGGCGATAAGGTAAGATGGCTTTTTGATGGAAACATTGAGTACGTAGGCCGCGCGGACGAACAGGTAAAAATACAGGGACATCGTATTGAGTTAGGGGAAATAGAAGATGCATTATTACAAAGTGACCTGGTATGCCAGGCAGTGGTACTTGCCAATGCTGATAAAAATGGCAATAAATTATTAGCTGCTTATATAGTACCTGCCAAATCCTATAACAAAGATGCTTTAACAGCTTTTTTAAGGAAAAAACTGCCTGAATACATGGTTCCGGTTAAATGCATTGAACTTGAAACCCTGCCGCTGACAAGTAATGGAAAAATAAACAAAAAGGAATTAGAAAGTTTAGGGGACACAAACAAAAAGTATGTAGCTCCCGGTAATGACGTTGAAGAAGGGTTAGCCAGAATTTGGCAGGAATTGCTTAAAATAGAAAAGATAAGTATCGACGATGATTTTTTTGAACTTGGTGGAAATTCAATTCTGGCGGTTATTTTGCTTGCAAAAATTAAAAGGAGATTTCATAAAGATTTTCCGCTGGCTATAATGTACAATGCCCGGACCATTCACCAATTGGCGGTCGCGATAAAAGCCAAAGCACAAGCGATGTTTTCGTCTTCATGTCTTGTCCCCATTCAGCCAAATGGTTCAAAAACTCCGTTGTTTGGCGTTCATGCCGGTCTGGGAGATATACTTTTTTATCAAAGCCTTTCGTTGCGCTTGGGTTTGGATCAACCATTTTACGGACTACAGGCAAAAGGAATAAATGGAATTGAACTGCCTTCTTCCGAAATGGAAGAGATGGCAAAACAATATATAAGCGAGATGCGCAAAATTCAGCCCGAAGGGCCTTATTATCTTGCAGGTTATTGTTTAGGCGCCCGTGTCATTTTTGAAATGGCACAACAATTAAGCCGACAGGGACAAAAAGTAGCCCTGCTTGCCAATTTTAATGGCATCTCTCCCACATATCGGCGTCTTTCTAATGTTCACAACCCCGAGGTGAATGGAATGGCGCCAAGGGTATTTCCAAAAGGATCCTATAATAATAGTACTAATATCGGTTTAAGTGAAAAAGTCTCGTTTACTTTTAAAAAACTTAGGAGACAAATTCTTGTAAAATTTAGTGGCCCTATTTTTTGGCTTGGATTAAAGCTATACGGGCTATTATTCAAGCTTTATCTTCTTTGCAAACAAAAGGCACCGATGAAAATTGCCAGAATCTATGTTGGCCACTCACTGCACATATTGCAGTCTAAATATCATCCAAAAGAGTATCCAGGTTCGATGGTCGTTTTTCGGTCATCCGGCATATTTACAGATCCCTATTTAGGTTGGAGGGGTCTTGTAAAAGGTAAAATAAAAACATTTGATATTCCGGGTATGCATAA
>JANYAB010000573.1 GCA_025355225.1 Bacteroidota bacterium | reverse complement strand
TGAAATCTTTACACAAGCATTTCTATAAATGCGTCTTGCTTTGTGCCTCCCTTGGCGTGTCGGTCCAGCACGCTTCGGCCCAGGCAGAAAATGATGGGATAATGATCCCCAAAAACTATTTATGTCCGGGAATAATGTACAGCACGTCCAGTTGGAAAAACTATTGGGAGGGCACCTTTAAGCGCAATAATGGCAATATCGGTACTGTCAACAACAGTATGTACAGCGTGATGGCTACCTATGGTGTTACAAATAATCTGATTGCAACAGTTGGTGTGCCTTATGTTACCACACATGCTTCTGCCGGTACACTCGAGGGACAAAAGGGGATTCAGGACCTTTCACTGAATTTAAAATGGAGAGCCCTTAAATTAGATGCAGGAAGCGGTATATTTTCTTTATTCGGCAGTGTTACTGCTTCTGTTCCACTTACCAACTATGAGGCTGATTTTGATCCTCTGGCACTCGGAAGTCACAGCAAAAATGTCACTCTGCGCGCCCTTATTGATTATAGCGAAGGGGAGTACTTTTTTACCGGCTCGGGCGCATACATGACAAGAAGCAACATCACCATTGACCGTACTTCCTATTACACTACTCAACTGATTTACAGTAACCAGGTGAAATTACCGAATATGTCTGACTATAACTTTAGGACCGGCTACCGCAGCAAATATTTTATAGCAGAAGTGGTTGCCGACATAAGTACGTCGTTAGGCGGCTTTGATATTCGCAAAAATGATATGCCTTTTCCAAGTAATACCATGAACATGCACACCCTCGGGCTAAATTTAAGGTATAGGTTAAAATCTCTTTATGCACTGGAGTTTACAGCCGGAGATGATTATGTGACTAACGGCAGAAATGTAGGTCAAAGCAATATGGTGCACGGTAGTCTCAGCTACATATTTGGGGTAACAAAAAAGAAAGATCAAACCAGCAATAAAAAATAATCACATGAAAAAACATTTACATAACATAGCAGCTATTCTATTACTTGTGATAGCTTCGGTTTTTTACACTTCGTGTAAAAAAGATATAGTAGACCGTACCTATCAGTATCCGGCACTTTCTCCGACAAACGAGGATTTAAATGCCGATACATGGAAACCCGTATTAATTACTGATCCAACTGTATTTACAGTAGCTGCTCCAGACGCTACTACATCTCCTGCGTATGTTGCCGATCTGAACGAGATCAAGGCTTATCAACGCAGTCTGACCAGCGATCAAAGAGCCGTAATCAAGTACTGGAGTGCAGGCGCGGTTTTGCGCTGGAATGAAATTCTCCGCGACCTGGTAGCAAAGCACAATGTACCCCCTTACCAAAACCCGGATGGCACTTACCCTGCACCAAGTTCAACAAATCCATTTTCCTACCCGCAATTTCCTTTTTCAAACCCTCCGTTTGCCGCGCGTGCTTATGCTTACGTCAGCGCTGCAGAGTATGATGCTTTGATAGCTGCCTATCATTTTAAAAAGCAGTATAACAGAAGTGCACCTTACAAAAATGATGGATCGATACAAGCTCTTGTTCCTAAATCTGCTTTGCCATCCTATCCTAGCGAAGATGCTGTGGTATCTGGTGCCGCTGTTGAAATGATGAAGCTGCTGTTCCCTACGGAAATAGAATACATACAGCAAAAAGCTGCTGAACAAAAGATATACCGCATCATGGCCGGTGCTAATGTAAGAGGTGAACTGGACGCCGGCGAATCATTAGGCAAACAGGTTGCCGATGTTTTTACAGCCCGTGCACGTACCGACAAAGCGGGGGCGGCGATTGGTACTCCTGCATACTGGACACAACTGCAAACACAAACTGCTGCTAAAGGCGAGATTTATTGGATTAGCCTTGAAACCCCAAAAAGGCCCCCGATGTTACCTTTGTTTACTAAGGTTAAGCCATTTTTGTTTGATACGCTTACCGTAGTTGCTTTGAGGCCCGGTCCTCCTCATTCGACCGGTTCGCCAGAATTTAAAGCGGACAATGACGAAGTATTAAACTACAGTCAGCACGCCACGCGGGCTAATGAGGATCTGGTAGCTTTTTGGGCTGATGGAGTTGCAACTTATACACCAACCGGACATTGGAATGCGATTGCAGCTGATGAGTTTGTAAAGCAAAATTATAGCGAGGTACGCTGGGCACGCAATTTTGCATTGCTCAATATGGCCGAAATGGACGCAGCTATAGTATGCTGGGATACCAAATATTTTTATTTCAACCCGCGTCCTACGCAAATAAATAGTGCTATTAAAACATTGACCGGCATACCAAATTTCCCATCCTACACTTCGGGGCATTCAAACTTTAGCGGCGCCGCGGCAACAGTTTTAACCTTTTTGTTACCCGATAGAGGAAGCAAGTTTAATGACCTGGCCCAACAAGCAGCCCTTTCAAGATTGGTGGGCGCAATACATACACGGCAGGATATCGAGGTGGGCCTTACAACAGGTAAAGCAGTAGGCCAGTATGCAGTACAACGGGCACAGGCTGATGGAGCAGGTAATTAATACATTGAGTTAGAATGACAAGTGTGACTACAGAACAGAGACTTCATTATACTTTACGTTTTGCCGCAGCTATGTGCTTTATTGGGCACGGTTCCTTTGGAATAATCACCAAACAAATTTGGTGCAATTATTTTGGTGTGATTGGTATTGGTCATGACATGGCATATCACCTAATGCCTTTGCTGGGCACAGTTGATATTTTGTTAGGAATATCTTTATTGATTTACCCAACACGCGCAATTGTATTGTGGCTGATAATATGGGGTGCTGTTACCGCCTTGTTCCGGCCACTATCAGGTGAGCCATTTGCTGAGTTTGTTGAACGTGCAGGTAATTATGGTGCGCCCTTAGCGCTGTTAATATTATATGGCAGTCCCGGCAAAAATATTAAAGGGTGGTTTGAAAGTATCAAGGCGGACATACAAATCGATGAAGAAACCCTCGCAAAGGTTATCACCTGTCTAAGGGTGGTTGTTTTTCTTTTGCTGCTTGGTCATGGATGGCTGAACATAATCGAAAAAGGGGGATTGATTAGCCAGTATTCGTCGCTTGGTTTTTCAAACCCAACCCAAACGGCACATCTAATTGGGTGTTTCGAGATCGTTGCTGCTTGTTCGGCACTGATCCATCCAATCCGCTCTGTGCTGCTTATCCTGCTGATATGGAAAATGGGGACTGAACTTTTTTATCCGCACTGGGAATTATTTGAATGGATAGAGCGCGGAGGCAGCTATGGCGCATTGATGGCCCTATGGTTTGCGTTGCCCCGGGGGACGTCTCCGGTAAAAAGGATTGCTTTTACAATCTGATTAAGCGCTCAAAAAAAATGTTTATCAAAAAAACTACTGCCATGTATACCTCTAAAATCATTATGAAATGAGAAATATCAAGACACTGTTGGCGATAGGATTCGCTTTTATCCTGGTATCCTGCGGAAATAAAACCAAGGTAGCCATCGACGAAGCAGAGGTACTGCATTCAAACGAAGACGAGCTAACCCATGTGATCATCTATGATGTTTTCACCCCGCCAGTAGCCGCCCGTATCTATGGCTATACAGCGTTAGCCAGCTATGAAGCTATGCGTTATGCCGATCCGAAATATAACTCGCTGATTGCCCGGCTGAGAGGTTTTGACAAAGCACCCGAACCACAAAAAGGCAAAAGTTATAACTTCACCCTGGCAGCTACCAAAGCTTTCTTTACGGTGGCCCATAAAGTGACCTTTTCGGTGGATACACTTACAAGGTACGAGAACAAGGTTTACGCTACGTTTAAAGAAACCCTGGACGATTCCACCTATGCTAGGTCCATGGCTTTCGGAGAAGATATAGGCAAGGTGATCCTGAAGCGGGCCTCGGTTGACGACTATCCGCAAACGCGCGGCAAGCCTAAGTATTTGGGCAGCAGCAGCCCGGGAAAATGGCGCCCGACCCCGCCCGACTATATGGATGGAGTTGAGTTTTGCTGGGGGGATATGCACCCGCTGATAATAGAATCATCCTCTGTATTTATGCCGCCACCGCCGCCGCCTTACAGCGAAGATACGACCAGCGCCTTTTGGCAACAGGCCAAAGCGGTGTACCAAAAGAACAAAACGCTGACTGCGGAAGAAAAGACGATAGCGGCCTATTGGGATGATAATCCCTTTGTGGTGATGCACAACGGTCACATGATGTTTGCTGATAAGAAGATCACTCCTGGGGGGCACTGGATAGGTATTACTACCATCGCCTGCAGGCAAACCCATGCCAGTGCAGTAAAGACAGCGCAGGCTTATGCGTTAACCTCGATAGCACTGTTCGAGTCGTTCATCACCTGCTGGGAGGTGAAATATAAATATAGTTACGAACGCCCGGTATCGGTAATCAATGAAAAGATGGACCATAACTGGCTGCCCTTGCTGCAGACCCCGCC
>JANYAB010000517.1 GCA_025355225.1 Bacteroidota bacterium | reverse complement strand
TTCAAATGTTAAAAAACGTGAAATATTTGGGATATTTATCCACCGATCATAAATTTACGAAATAATCGTAGATTTACGAAACTGTCGTAACATCAACTGTATGAAAAACCTTTAGCCAAATTATTATGTATAAATTTATAATCGGTGGATAAATATCCCAAATATTTCACGTTTTTTAACATTTGAATTTATGATGTTGTGCATTATTTAATTCAGGCATATTTTTGGAAATAAATAAATTAAATCATCGAAAATTATGGAAAATTTAAAAAGTTCATCGAAATACCTTTCTGGTATCAAGGGTATTGGAATTGCCGGTATAGGTGCCTCGGCTTTGGGTGCTATTGCCATGGGAAGTATCGCAGTTGGGGCTATTGCAATCGGCGCATTTGCCATTAAACGTTTGGCAATAAAGCGGGCATTTATAAAAGATTTACATGTAGCAAATCTTACAGTTGATAATTTAATAATAAACAATGGAACCGGGATATGAATGCGACACATGATCTTCAAATGCTGCCCTTAAAAATTAAACTAAACCCTATTTTCAGCGTTATAAAAACATGAAGATATACCAGCAAACGCTACAGCTAAGAGAAAGGAAAAGAGGCTTTCATATTATAACAAACGAGATCATACATGCTCTGCCAGAGATGAGCGGGTTAGAAGCAGGGATTTGCCAGGTGTTTATTCAGCACACTTCAGCTTCGCTGTGCATCAATGAAAATGCCGATCCAACCGTAAGGCAGGATTTCGAAATGTATTTCAACAAAGCAGTACCCGAGAACGACCCGGATTACCGGCATGATGATGAAGGCCTTGATGATATGCCTGCACATTTGAAAGCAGCGTTATTAGGTAGTTCAGTTACCATCCCTATCCGTAATGGTCGTTTGGCTTTGGGGACCTGGCAGGGTATTTACCTTTGCGAACACCGTAATTATGGCGGGGCAAGGCATTTGGTTGTCACCGCTTGGGGTGAATAATAAGCGGCTATTGACAATGATTATTTAAAGAAGTAACAGACATGTAATAGGGCTGCAATTTTTGTGCCCGGTGTAAATGCTATTCCTTCTACAGGCGTTGCTTCATGTTGTAAACGGGTAACTGTATCAAATTGCGTTTCCTTCCACTTCACATTAAATAAATTGTTGATGGTTAAACCAATTTCATATTTGGGTTGGGTATAATTAAGTACCAGGTCGTTTACAAAATAGCCCTGGGCTATTAAAGTATTGTTCTGGTTAGCTGGGCGGTCGGCAAGGTAACGATAACGCAGGCTCCCATTTAACCCGCTTTTGTTGACATAAGTAATACCGGCCGTACTGCTAAAAACAGGTGCCAGCGGTATATAATTTTTCCCTGCCGGATCATCACGCGAACGGCCGTGGGCGTAGTTCAGATCAAGGTCAAAGAATATGGCTTTGGCAGGTTCGTAACGGGTTGAAAGGTCAAATCCAAATCGCTGTGTGCGGCCGCGGAAATCAACTGTGCCACCATCACCTCCATAAACATATTCCTTTTGCAGATAGATATACCAGGCAGCGGCATTGATCAATAAATTAGGTGCTGGTTTTAAGACTATCCCCAGGTCAGTTCCATAGGCCGACGGCAATGTTTGTAAACCATTTACAGCTACCACTGCCCTGGCATCATTGGAGTGGAAACCTTTGCCTGCTGAAAGATATATCTCTGTTTTATCCGTTGCCTGGCAGTAAAAGTTTATTTTGGGACTTATTGTATTGTTATTGGCTTTATATACTCCCAAACCATGCAAAGTACTATCAGTTGCAAGCAGATTGTTATATTTATAAAGGAACTGATCATAGCGCAAGCCTGCATTGATGCTGAACTTGTCGTTGAACCGTAACGTTTCGCTGATGTAAGCCCCACCGCTAAACTCTGTGATATCACCCAATTTGATACGGTTGAGGAGAATATAACGGTCTTTGGTATGTGATAACTCCGAACTATCCGTTACATCAAGTCGCGCGTTAATGCCAATATCGGTGGTTAGTTTGGTATTGCCCAAATAGGTTTCGTGAATATATTTACCGTTGTAACCATATAAATTCCGGGATTCTTTTTGCCTTATCTCGTCCTCATTGAGGGTATCAACCAAAAAGAAGGTAAAATTAGTATGCAGATCGAATTTGTATCGGGAATAATAAACCTGGTTTTTTATAATGTCATAATTACTCAATGTGGTTAACAACTGCGCATTAACATTGGTGCGGGAGGTTACACCGCCTTCGTTTGGGTCAAGCGCACCATAAAAACCAACAACGCCCTTATCAACTGCCTGATCGGGTATCTGGCCGGATGCAAACCAGGTACTGTACAAGGTGGATGCAGATAAGGTAAGCGTATTGTGTTCAGATAATTTACCCTTGTATTTAGTAAAAAAGTTAAACCGTTTAAAGTGCTGCGGATTATCAAAATAACTATCGCTGTACCGGTACTCGGAAGCTGCGTACCAGGATTGTCCGACAGCCTTGGCCCTATCGCTCAATAAATTAACCATCGCTACTACTCTGTAAGTATTAAACTGTCCCGCTTCCATCCTGATTGTATTATTCGACAAGGCATCGGCTGTATGGAAATCTACAAATCCGGAGGTTACCAAGTCGCCTTTTTCAGCATCATAAGCGCCTTTCTTAAAGGTAGTATTCTCTATTGTTTCAGGTATAATAAAATGGCTGTCAGTGTATCCCTGCCCATGTGCGTGCGAAACCATATTTATCGGCATTCCGTCTGCAAAAAGGCCGATATCCGTACCATGGTCAGCATCAAATCCGCGTAAAAAAATCTGTTCAGCTTTGCCCCCACCCTGGTGTTGCCCAATAAACAAGCCAGGCACAATACGCAATACTTCTTGCGAATTAGAGACCCCCCGCATTTTTATATCCGTTTCGCTGATGGCTTTATACGGATTTCCGGCATCAGCACTGATCATAACATCAGCCAATTGGGTTTGATGCTGGTTAAGGGTGATGGCCTGCCCCTCTTTAAGGTTATCTACATCGAATGTTTTCTTTTCATAACCAACGGCAGTAATAGTTATGGTTTTGACCAGGGATGAAAAACTGTTTTTGAAAATAAAACCACCAATCTCATCCGTTATTGTAATTTTATTAGCCGGTGACAGTATGATGGTTGCTCCACTGACTGGTACATTGGTTAGACTATCTATTACTTTTCCACTGATGTCTTTTGACCGGGCATACACAAAACTGGCCGTGAGTAATGCTGTAAAAAGTAGTAGTAATTTTTTCACGATACGCTAACCCTATAAGTTGTTTAACTTATTAGCACTTACGTTTTTTGCCTCGCAAGGGATTTATTTAAGTAATATTCTTTGGGGCTACAGACAACGCAAGGCTCTAAACATTTCAAACCATCGAACTTATATTTACGTATTTGTTTTTAAAAACCGATAATATGAAATACTTACTTGCAGCTCTTTGCCTTGTCTTATTTTTTGCTTCCTGCAAC
>JANYAB010000496.1 GCA_025355225.1 Bacteroidota bacterium | reverse complement strand
TAAGAGCTGATGACATTACCAAAGACCCGAGATACGGAAAAAATGCGCCGAATCAAGGCATGCCCGAAGGCCGTTTACCAGTTGTAAGCTATCTTGCCGTGCCGGTTAGTTCAAAATCAGGGACGGTAATTGGAGGTCTCTTTTTTGGCCACCCCAAACCTGGTATCTTTAAAAAAGATCATGAAGCAATTGTAGTTAGTATTGCTTCGCAGGCGGCCGTTGCCCTCGACAATGCTAAATTGTATGACGAAATAAAGATCCTTAATGCCCGGAAAGATGAATTTATCGGTATTGCCAGTCATGAGTTGAAAACACCATTGACAAGCATGAGTGGTTATTTGCAGATATTAGAGCGACAACTGACGAGCGATACCCATTTAGATTTTGTTAAAAAGACAAAAACACAGTTAAATAAACTGCTGGCTTTGGTTACCGACCTGCTTGATGTTTCAAAAATACAAGCCGGTAAGCTGCAGCTTAAAATGGAAGCTTTTAATCTTCAAACATTATTAACCGAAACAATAGAAATAGTTCAGCCTTTAAGCAACACTCACAGGCTTGTCTTTAACAGCGATTTTGAACAATTAACTGTGATAGCCGACAGGCACAGAATAGAGCAGGTAATTATCAATCTCCTTACCAATGCTATTAAATATTCTCCAAAGGCAAGTCATATAAATATTAATATCGCTAAGTCTGGTAAATACGTAACGGTAAGGGTACAGGATTTTGGAATAGGTATCACAAAGGAGCAGCAGGAACAAGTGTTTTCGAGATTTTTTAGAGCAGAGGGCCTGGCGTCCCACATGTCTGGATTAGGATTGGGTTTATATATTTCCAAAGAGATTATAGACCGGCATAAAGGAGAGATCGGGGTAAACAGTGAACCCGGCAAGGGGTCGGAATTTTATTTTTCTATTCCCTTAGGCGGGAAATAAGATTAAAACTTTTGGACTTTTTATTTCTGACACCTATGGAACAGCTAAGTTTTTTTGATGGAGCAGAAAAATACAGCTATTTACCCGAAGACCTGTTGGATTATCGGCCGGGTATTTTTTATCCCAGGGAAAGTGCTTCATTTTTAAAGGCCTTCATCAGCACAACACCCTGGATACAGGAAACCGTTCAGATGTACGGCAAAATGATGAAAACGCCACGGCTGACTGCCTGGTACGGAGATAATGATAAATCATACACCTTTTCGGGGAACAAATACTACCCTTTACCATGGACAGAAGATTTACTGAAGGTGAAATCCAGGATTGAACCTATCGCCGGTATTGCTTTCAATACAGTTTTACTAAACTATTATCGCGATGGCAATGATTCTGTAGCCTGGCATAGCGACGATGAATATGAGTTAGGAGTAAAGCCGGTGATCGCTTCGGTAAGTTTTGGGCAGGTACGCCGTTTTGATATCCGTCAAAAACAGAACCATCGGCACAAATATGCTGTTGACCTTAAAAATGGGTCACTGCTGCTGATGAAGGGCGACTTGCAGGAGCTATGGGAACATAAAATTGCCAAATCCGTAAAACCTATGAAAGAGCGCGTTAATTTAACCTTCCGTGTTATCAGGTAAGAATCTTTACTATCGGCAGACTGGATAAACCATTTTTTATATTAATTGTTAAGTATTTAATTCGGTTACTATTTACAAATTATGGACAATATGAATTTTATTGGAAGCAGGGATAGAGACAAGATCAATATTCACGAAAATTACCAGGTGGAATACTGGACCAAAGTCCTCGGAACAAACAGGGAGCAGTTAATTAAAGCAGTTTCCGTTGCGGGTAATTCAGCAAATGAGGTGAAAAAATATTTTAATAAATAAGCAATGAGCCTGGAAAAATACGTTGCCAAACGTGATTTTACCAAAACAAAAGAACCAAAATCCGGACGTAGTAAGGACAAGGATGCCTTAATGTTCGTTATTCAGAAACATGATGCGTCGCGCTTGCATTATGACTTCCGCCTGGAAATGGATGGCGTGTTAAAAAGCTGGGCCATCCCTAAGGGCCCTTCCACAGATCCTAAAACAAAACGACTGGCAATGATGGTTGAGGACCATCCGTTTGATTACCGGAATTTCGAAGGTATTATCCCCGCGGGTGAGTATGGAGGCGGAACCGTGATCGTTTGGGATGAGGGCACCTATGAACCTATCGAAGAGATCAAAGGCAAAAAGGAGCAGGAAAAAAATTTACTGAGCCAATTAAAATCAGGATCACTTAAAATAAAACTGCACGGCGAGAAATTGAAGGGCGAGTTCGCCTTGGTAAAAACCCACGGCATGGGCGAAAACGCCTGGTTGCTGATCAAGCATAACGATGCGTATGCTTCTGCAAAAGATATTACCAAACAGGGCAAGTCGGTGTTATCTGGCAAGACCATTGAAGCCATGGAAAAAACCAGTGAAAAAGTTTGGAAAAGCGGTCACGAGCAGGACGTTGAAAAGTCCGATAAAACTGTTAAAAAAAAAGCAGCTGAACCAACCGGAGATATAAAGGAAACAGACAATGCCGATGTTGAGGCCTTATTAAAAAAAACACCCAAATCAAAAATGCCGGTAGGTATTAAACCTATGCTGGCCACACTGGTTGACGAGCCATTTGACGACCCGGATTGGGTTTATGAAGTAAAGTGGGATGGATACCGGGCGTTGGGATTCATAAACAAAGGCGACGTAGAACTTTTTTCGCGCAACAACAAAACCTTCAACGAGAAATTTTATCCCGTTTACCGGGCCCTGCAGCAATGGAAGATCAATGCTGTTGTGGACGGTGAGATCCTGGTGCTGAATGAAAAAGGGATATCCAATTTCGGCGACCTGCAAAACTGGCGCAGCGAAGCAGATGGCGAGCTGGTGTATTATATTTTTGATCTGCTTTGGTACGATGGCCGGAATTTAATAGATTTACCCTTATCCTCCCGCCAGGCAATTTTAAAGGAAGTGATTCCAACCGACGACGACCGGATCAGGATAAGTACGGTATTTAACGCCGGCGGAAGAGATTTTTTCGGGGCCGCTCAACGCATTGGATTAGAGGGCATTATCGCCAAAAAGGCAAGCAGTACTTATTCTCCTGATACCCGGTCTAAGGAATGGCTAAAGATCAAGGTGCATAAAAGACAGGAGGTTATTATAGCAGGCTATACCAAAAACGCAGACACATCAAAGCTGTTCAGCTCCCTGCTGTTGGGTGTTTATGAGGATGGCACCCTCCAATATGCAGGTAAAGTAGGAACCGGCTTTTCGGATAAGGTTCAAAAAGAAATGATGGCGCAGTTTAAGCCTTTAATTACTGATAAAAGCCCATTTGAAACTATTCCTGATGTGAACAAACCTTCAAGGTTCCGGCCAAATCCGCCAAAAGCGAAAGCCACCTGGTTAAAACCTGAATTGGTTTGCGAGGTCGCTTTTAGCGAGGTGACCAGCGACGGTGTATTCAGACATCCCTCGTTCCAGGGAATGCGCATAGATAAAAAAGCAAGGGAAGTAGTTCGGGAAATGGCGGCGCATACAGAGACCGTTGTAGAAGAAGTTGAGAAAAAGGAGGATGTGCATGAAAGTGCTATCAAACCACCAGAAAGAATTGAACGTAAAACCCTGTTAAACCCGACCGACGAAACCCAGGTAAGGAAAATCTGCGGCCACGACCTAAAGTTTACCAACTTAAGTAAAGTGTACTGGCCCGAAGATAAAGTGACCAAAAGGGATATGTTCAATTACTACTACCAGGTTGCGGAATATATTTTACCTTATCTGAAAGACCGGCCCATGTCGCTTAACCGTTTTCCGGGAGGCATCCATGGGCCCAGCTTTTACCAGAAGGACGTGAAAAATAAGGCGCCGGATTGGGCAAAAACCTTTCCGTATACTACCAGCGACGGCGAACATAAGGAATACCTGGTTGGCACAGATGAAGCCAGTTTACTATGGATGGCGTCCTTGGGCTGCATCGAAATGAATCCCTGGTTTAGCCGCATCCAATCGCCGGATAACCCGGATTATTGTGTGATTGACCTTGACCCGGATAAAAACACTTTCGATCAGGTAATCGAAGCAGCCCTTGAGGTAAAAAAAGTGCTCGATGCTATTGATGTACCATCGTACTGCAAAACATCCGGGTCCACGGGTATGCATATTTATATCCCGTTAGGAGCAAAATACGATTATGACCAGTCACAGATGTTTGCCCGGATCATCGTTAACATTGTACACCAGCAGATACCGGACTTTACCAGCCTGGAACGGTTGGTTGCTAACCGTAAAGGTAAAATGTATCTGGATTTTTTACAGAATCGCCCGGGAGCCACAATAGCCGGTCCGTATTCCCTTCGGCCAAAGGTTGGTGCGACAGTTTCCATGCCCTTACATTGGGACGAACTGAAACCGGGTCTAACCATGAAGGATTTTACCATATTCAATTCGATTGACCGCCTGAAAGTGGAAGGCGACTTGTTTAAAGGCGTATTGGGAAAAGGGATCGATTTGGAGAAAACAATAAAAAAAGCCCAAAGTATATTTGATACCTAAATTGGAAAGGAGGTGGGATATGCCATCATCAGTTGTTGCCGCCATGAAATATTTTGCTGACGCCGCCAAACTGCGAATAATTTTTGTTTCGGGTAAGGTGTATGATTATTTGAATGTACCCGAAAATGTGTACCGGGAAATGAAGACCGCAGGATCAAAAGGTACGTATTTAAACACAAGAATTAAAGGAAAATATCAATACATGGAGATAAAATAAACTACTCCAGCGTATTGGTAACGAATAGAACAAACCAAATTACTGGCTGTAGGACAATGCCATTAAGTTAAACAAATAGTTATTCAAAAAATGCACCGGAGGTGCAAAAGCTCGGTAGAAAATCAATTAAAAACGGTCTTGCGTGCCATCGGTACGCTACCTTGGTTCCATACCTGGTGGCATGGTATTTCTATGGGCTTATTCTTCTACCGAGCCTTAACCCCTGATGGGGTTTATTTTCCTTAACTTATAACATTGGCCATCAGTACAGAACCGTCACTATGTTATCATCATACAGCCAACAAAAAAATAATTTTTTGAAAAAAATAAAATAATTCTTTGAAATATAAAAAACACATTTATATTTGCAGTGTACTATTATACTAATACACTATATAAGCATGATAGAAATTAAAAACCTGAGCTTTGCCTACCCGCGCAAGCCGTTGCTTTTTAAAGACCTTGACCTTAGTTTAAATAAAGGCCACATCTATGGTCTGCTTGGCAAAAACGGTGCGGGGAAATCAACTCTGCTGAAGAACATGACCGGACTGGCGTTTCCTAAAAAGGGTAGCTGCCTGTTTAATGGGATCAACGTAGCTAACCGGCCGGTGTCGGCATTGGAGGATATTTATTTTATTGCCGAAGAATTGTTTGTCCCCGCGCTTACCCCGGTTCAGTTTGTTGCCAATACAGCAGGTTTTTATCCAAAATTTAACCAAAGCGATTTTTATCATTATCTGAAAGTACTTGATGTTGAGCTGGAGGCTGTAATGGACAAGCAATCATTCGGGCAGCAAAAAAAAGCAATGATCGCTTTTGGCCTCGCTACAAACACAAGTTTGCTCATTATGGACGAGCCGACAAACGGCCTTGATATCCCTTCAAAAGTTCAGTTCCGCAAATTGATCGCCTCGGTATTGACCGAAGACAGGTGTATAGTGATCTCTACCCACCAGGTTAGGGACCTCGATAGTTTGATAGATACCTTGTTGGTTCTGCACGAGTGTGAGATTGTGGTTAACCGTTCACTGGATGATGTGGCGGAAAAACTAACATTTGGGGTCTATCCTGATACCGAAGGGCTGCCCGTATTATATGAAGAAGAGAGCGTGCGTGGTAAAAACGCTATTCTGCATAACACTACAGGCAAGTTCAGCAAGCCAGACCTTGAATTACTTTTCAATGCCATTACCGGTGGTAAAAAGTCGGTTTTAGAAACTTTAAATGCATCCTGATATGAATAACATTTTTAACATCAACCGGTTTGGACGATTGTTTATAAAGCATACGGCCGAACATTATAAAGGCTACCTGATGTCGCTGTCGGTATTGTTGGGCGTAATGTTGCTTGGCGGCAGCTTCATAGTCTACATGATCGAGATTCCAATGGAGTCCAATTTACAGATGGCGATTTTTGGTATGATACTCTTATTAGCCGGAACCATGTTTACCAGTACCATATTTGCTGATTTTGGCGATAAGAATAAAGCGATGGCCGCGCTCACTCTTCCTGCGTCACATTTTGAAAAGTTCCTGGTTGCGTGGCTATATTCTTTTGGGTTATTCATCGTCATATACACTACCTGTTTTTACCTGGTAATGTTATTTTTGGTAAGTATAAAACACTTTCCCGGTCAGCATGAAGATATACTTAATATTTTCCACCGGGCCTGGCTCCCATTATACTTATTATATGCTTTTCTGCATTCTGTTGCTTTTTGCGGAGCCATCTTTTTTAAAAAACTGCACTTTATTAAAACAGCATTTATCTTTTTTATCGGCCTGGCAATTCTGATCGTTGCCAATAAGGGCTTTCAACAAATTTTATTGGGAAAAGATGTATTAATGAATATACCTTTTGGAGGAGTAAGATTCACAGACAATAACAAGGTAGATATTAACCTTACAACAACACAGGAGACCAACATATTTTTGCTTTTAGGAGGTTTAGCCCTTATTTTTTGGACTGCCGCCTATTTCCGGTTAAAAGAGAAGCAGGTTTAACAAATGTAATTATGGAGTTTAGAGAAAACGAAGCCATATACCTGCAAATTGCTGCATTTGTCAGCGATAACATATTGCTTGGCAAATGGCCGGCAGAGCAAAAGATACCATCCGTACGCGACCTGGCAATTGAATTGGAGGTTAACCCCAACACTGTGATGCGCTCGTATGAATTTTTACAGAACCAGGGTGTGATCTACAATAAAAGAGGGCTTGGTTTATTTGTAGCACCCGACGGATATGATAAAATAAAAGCTTACCGAAAGGAACGCTTTATACAACAGGACATGACCGATTTTTTCAGGAAGATTTACCTGCTTGATATCAGCCTGGATGATCTCGGGAAATGGTACGAAAGCTTTAAAATAGACAATTACACATCAAAATCCGACGGGAACAATGAAAACAAGTAATAAATTAATATTGGCTGCTTTGCTATTGCTGGTTGTATCGCTTGTGAGTTACGATTACATGATCAAATCGGAGTTTTTGTCGGGTACTTACCTGAATCCCTATAAGGACTTCGTCACTTTAAAATTTAAGGACTTTGATGTGGTGGATGTAAATTCCTCAACTGCGGCAAATGTAAGATTTGTTCAGGGGCCCTTCAGCGTCAGGATCGATACCAACGCTATTGAGTATGTAAAATTCAGGCAGCAAAGCAACCGCTTGCAAATTAATGCCGTTTTCGAGAACAATTATCTTTATAATAATCATCCCTTTTTAATAATCATATCGTGCCCAAAACTGTCGCAGATTAATGCAAATGCTACATATACGGCAAATAATAAACCAGTAATCGATACCATAGTAAAAGATGACTGGAACATGAAACAAGTGCTGATTGAGGGGTTTAAACAGGATAGTTTATCCATCCGGCAGGATTATGGCAGTACAGTGGTCCTTGCTAATAACAATATTCGGTTAGTCAGGGCAATTGTCGGGAAAAGTCCGGGGAGCGGCTCAAAAATAATCGTTTTAAAGGGCAACAAATTCCAGGATGTAAACTTTGATATTCTTAACAAAAGCAGGTTCTTATTAAATGACGCGGTGATCAATAATCTCAACTACACTTTGGCAGATAGCGCCAAATTGGTACTAAGCGGGGCCGCAAAAAAGTTTTTAAAAAAGTAATGATCTAAACTTTATTCATATGAAATTAGTAATCAATTCCCTGTCGAAAACTTACGCAAACGGCGTACATGCCTTAAAAGACGTTTCACTCACTTTAGAGAATGGCATGTTTGGCCTTTTGGGCCCCAACGGAGCGGGCAAATCATCATTAATGCGCACAATAGCCACCTTGCAGGAAGCAGATAAAGGCAGTGTTTTTTTGGATGATCTTGACGTCTTGAAAAACAAAACAGAAGTAAGGCAACTGCTTGGCTATCTGCCGCAGGAGTTTGGTGTTTATCCAAAAATATCCGCCGAGCGCATGCTTGACCATATTGCAAGGCTAAAGGGTATAGATAATGCAGGCGAGCGAAAAGAGTTGGTTGGCGCCTTATTAGAAAATGTAAACCTTTCAAAAGACAGGAAAAAACACCTCGGTACTTACTCCGGCGGGATGAAGCAACGTTTTGGCATTGCGCAGGCATTGATCGGTAACCCCAAACTGATTATTGTGGATGAGCCTACCGCCGGTCTTGACCCCGCCGAAAGAAATCGGTTTTATAACCTGTTGAGCCAATTGGGCGAGAACACCATCGTGATCCTGTCGACCCATATCGTGGAGGATGTAAGTACTCTTTGTTCCAACTTCGCCATTATTTGCCAGGGCGAAGTGCTGTATGCCGGTGAACCTGATGCCGCCGTGAGCGAATTGGAAGGCAAAATATACAGCAAGGCTATAAACAAAGCCGAATTACCGCATTACCAGGATGATTTTAATGTAATATCAACCCAATTAAAAACCGGCAAA
>JANYAB010000452.1 GCA_025355225.1 Bacteroidota bacterium | reverse complement strand
GCTTCCTTCAGATTCCGCGTCGCCACGGACACCCTTGCCCTCGGCTAATGGTTCCCCTCACCGGGCCCATAGTGGACTTGCACCACCAAGTAAAAGCGCCCTGCCGGGCGCACAAAACAGAAATCCTGTTCTGTTACCAGGTCTTTTAGACGAGAAAAACTATACAAGGTTTATACAGCCAATTATAAACATTGTTTCTCAATCCCGCATAAAACAAAATATAAATCCTTTGTTACAATTTCTCTGTTTATCTTAATGGCCTTATATTTATTAATGATCACTTGCTGCTATACTGAAATAACCCGTCGCTGGAGCGAACAGGAACTTCTGGATAAACTGGTGCTGCTCCCTGAAAAATTGAGACAGGAAGCATTGCGTAAAAGGCTGTGGATGGATAAGCAATTGGCTATTGCCGGAAAATTATTGCTGGTACAGCTTTTAAACAACGCGATGCCAGATGCAGGATTGTCATTAACCGATTTAAAGTATACTGCTTTTTACCGCCCTTATTTCGATGTAGGGTTGGACTTCAACATCTCACATTCGGGCAATATGGTTATATGTTGTGGTGTGCTTAATCAAAAGATTGGCATCGATATTGAACACATTAAAGAAATTGACCTGGGTGATTTTACCGATTTTTTCACCCAGAACGAATGGAATAATATAAACCAATGGCCCGACAGGCACGAAGGATTTTACTATTACTGGACGCGCAAAGAAGCAGCAATAAAAGCCATAGGGACAGGGTTTCATACTCCTTTGTCATCCGTTGATGTATCCGGAGAAAGGCTAAACTACGAAGGCAATACCTATTATTTTCAGCCACTTAGTATTAGTAAAGATTTTAAATGCCATATTGCAGCTACCGTTAATCCGGTAAATGTTCAGTTGATGCGGGTAAACTTATGATCCGGATGCAACCGCAAAAAACACTAACTTTATTGCCGTTTCGGCATTGCACGGATTGAACTGCATTATAAACTATGAAGAAGCTTTTACTTACAATTTGCATTATTATTATTTCCGCCGGCGCTGTTATGGCCGACAAGGTTACTATCAATCACTTTGTGATAAAGGAGAACCCATTTGCAAAGGATGAAATTGCTGTTTTGGCCACCGACACTTCAAATAATATCCTCGAAAACGTGACCGGGATCTTTGATTTTACCATTAATGGTTTCCAGGAAAATTTAAAATTTGACAAAGGCACAGCCTTTTATCGGCATAAACTTGAACGTTCGAGTTTTTTATATGCCAAGCATATAAATGATAGCGGCACACATTCCACTTTATATTATGTTTATAAAGGCGACAATAAACTTATACCTATACATATCAGTTGGATTGTACTCTTAGCCATACCATTGTTGCTGGTGTTGCTGGCATATACATTCAAAAGATTTATTATCATAGCCATAATTATCTTTTGTATATTCCTCTACTTTAATCATCACAGCGGGCTAAGCATTCTGACATTTTTCGAAAGTATTATCGATGGGTTGAAGGGATTGTTTAAGTGAGGGGTTGATTAGGTTGGATTAGGTAAATGGTTGATTAGGCTGAAAAAGGGATGGGTTATCAATATTTAACCCAATCAACCACTTAACTTAATCAACCAATCAACTAATTCAGAACGGCAACCCTATGCCAAAATTAAGTTGCAGAAAGTTATAACTTTCGCCGTTGCTTTGCAGGTAAGCATTTTTGAATGACCCGCTGTGAAATAATTCATTAAAATGATCAACCAATACCCACTGTTCTGAACCATTAAACTGGGGATCTTTAAATTTGAGCGCGGCATCAAACCTAAAAACAAAGAAGGCCAGGTCGAATCGCAAGCCAGTACCTATGCCAATTGCAGTCGATTGTAAGAAATTATTTAACCTGAATTCTCCGTTCGGATTTTCCGCTTGTTTGTGGAGGCGCCACACGTTGCCGGCGTCGACAAAAAGCGCACCCTTTAACTTCGAACCAAAAAAATCATCAGCAAGCTTATAGCGATATTCTGCATTAGCGACGAATTTTATTTCGCCAAACTGGTCAAGATACTTTAATCGGGCACGCGTAGTATCAGCCTGAGGCCCTACACCATAACTTGCCCTGTTAAACTGCCCGGGGCCGAGAGTACGGGGCAACCAGGCCCTGATATCATTTGCACCGCCTGTATAAAAGTTTTTCTCGAATATAAGCTGTGTGCTATTTCCATATGGAACACCAATACCGGGGTTGATCCGGAAAATTAACTGTCGCTCGCCCCCTAAACTTTTGTAAAATCTCAGGTCGATCTCTCCTTTGGTGTATTGGGCGAAGGTGTAACCGAAAATTGTGCGTTGTCCCAGGGTATCCCGTTTGGTATTCAATAGACTACTTAGCGCCGCCAGGGTATTGCCACCAACATCCAATGATCCTCTGAAATAAAGGAAATTCTTATACAAATTTAATTTGTTTGCATTTAACTGGTAAGTGTACTGACTGCCAGAAGAAAAAATAGTGCGGCCTATAAGATGCACATACGAATAAAAATTTTGTTTCAATAGCTCCCGCTGGGCAACAGGATCGATTATCCCTTTCGAATATTCAATATCTATCGGTGTTAGCGTGTGCACCTTATCCGGTGTTTCGGTAAAGTCGTAGGTTAATGAATTGACGAAGCTCTCGCGCTCAACCAGTCCTTTTTGAAAAAACAGCGTGTAATTGCTCGAAAAAGCAGTGTGTGGCACGCCATATTTACCTAATATGGGTAAATTAAAAGGTGTCAGGATTTGCGGATAGATCAGGCTGGCACCGATCTTGAATTCCTGGTTCTCGATACCTCCATTTATGGTGGAATTGCGGCCATTGTCAAACAGCGTGCTGTAATTAAACTTTAGCTGTAATATTGCCGCGCTTTTAAACACATTTCTGTCGGTAAAAGTATTACCTACATCAAAGCCGTAACGGCCGCCGTTAAAAAGGAACTCGCCCTCCACCCTGTCCGACATCTGTTTAAGGGGAACAATATCGATCTTTGTATTTAAGCGGTGGCTGCTGTCGGGCAGTTTCTCGTAAGTAGGGTTGGGTACATTTCTGAAAACATTCAACTGCGAAAGCCGCGAAGTGGTCAAAGTTTGTTTATCAATATTATACAGGTCGCCTTTTTTCTGAAAAACATAAATGGTGACAATTTTAGGATTAAACTTATGCGAAAAATCTACAAACCTGAATTGTGAATCAACTTTCAGCGTGTCGGCTTTTCCAGGCGTACGCCCGCTGCTGTTAGAGATACTAATAAGTGTATTGTTTATTTTGTAAATAGGATGAGATTGCTTGCCTGCAGGGTTATCAACTATCATTTTTACATCAACCACACTTTTATTAAAGGCGGTGTCGTAATTAAAAGTGATGTATTGTCTGTAAAAATCATAGTAGCCGTTCCTTTTCATCAGCATATAAACTTCATCGCGGTCAAAAGCTAAACTATCTGTATCAAAACGCCCCCCTGGTCGTATATGCGAAAAATTGGCGCGGTTGCCCCGGTATAAACCTTCAACTTTTTTATCGGCAATGCTATCCTTAAAATTTCTTATTCTGAACATAGGGCCTTCCGTAGCGGTAAATATCAATTCGGCCCTTTTCTTTTTTACCACGATGCTATCAACAACCTTAACTTTCAGGTAGCCCTTATTCCGTAAAAACTTTTGAATTTGCAATCTTGAATAGTCTACCAGCGCGCTGTCTAAAAGATTAGGGGGTTCGCCGATATCTTTTTTCCCATTTTTACTAAATGCATAATAAAGCTCAAGGTTAAGCCAGTTATTGGGTTGCTGCTCCTTATCCACGTAATTAACGGCGGCTTCAGCATAATCATCGTCCATCCCCTTCATCGTTATTTTACGCACCAATGCCTGGTTATCCTTAAGGCGGCGGGTTAAACTGCAGCCCGAAACCAGAAAGACGATAAGAATACTTAATATTGTAAGGCGGTAACCTCCAGGTTTAATATATGCTTTCAAAATCTCAAATCAATTTATTAAAGTCCTTACAACATAAAAAGTTTCGTAGCGGGCAAAGTTTTTTTTTGGTGGAAGGTCACAAATCGATCGCCGAATTCATTAATTCCGCGTACCAGATAGAGACTGTTTACCATACATCTGCGTTCGAACCAAAAGTGCTGAATTTATCCCAAAAAATAAACTTATGTGAAATTTCTGTTACAGAGCTGGAAAAAATAAGCAGTTTAAAAACACCGCAAGACGTTATAGCACAGGTAAAACTACCGCAGTGGCCTGCTTTGGATCATTCGCAATTGGCGGGGAAATTCTCTATTGTTCTTGATGGCATCCAGGATCCGGGCAATATGGGGACGATTATTCGCATAGCCGACTGGTTCGGTATCCATTATATTGTTTGCTCAACCGATACAGTGGATGTTTACAATCCAAAAGTAATACAGGCCAGTATGGGTTCGCTGGCACGATTGAAGGTATATTATACAGACCTTACTGATTTTTTGGCCGAAATAAAACTGCCTGCATTTGGTGCTTTGCTTGATGGTGATAATATTTACAACACTGATTTTGGAAGGGAAGGGCTGATAATAATGGGCAACGAGGGAAATGGATTGCGACCGGAAGTACAAAAATTGGTAACCCAAGCCGTTACCATACCACGCATAGGAAAAGCCGAGTCTTTAAACGTTGCTATAGCCACTGCACTCCTCTGTTCAGAAATTACCAGAAAATTTGGGCAATAATGCTTGGCAGCCAATAAATAATTACTATTTTTGCAATCCTTAAAAAAGGTCGGGTGGCCGAGTGGCTAGGCAGAGGTCTGCAAAACCTTCTACAGCGGTTCGAATCCGCTCCCGACCTCGAGGTTTAAAAAATTAAAATTACAACACCATGGGCGTTACACGTTTAAAAAGAAAAGACAGAAAAAATAAAACCGTATCCCGTTTACAGGTACAAGCACTTAAATTAGCTACCAACCTTGAAGACGGAAGCCGTTCTGCTGAGCCAAAAAACAGCCAGATCGCTAAAAACAATGAGGCTTTAGATAAAGCTTTAGGGAGATAATTGAGCCCCCTCTAAATCTCCCCCTGTAGGGGAGACTTTTTAATAAAATTTATAAATCCTGTTGGTTTTATGCCGATAGGATTTTTTTATTTATTCGTTTTATCAGGCCCGGGCCTTCATATATAAAGCCCGTATAGAGCTGCACAAGGGATGCTCCTGCGTTTATTTTTTCAACAGCATTTTCCGGCGAGTGTATACCCCCCACCCCTATTATCGGGAACGATCCTTTTGACCGGTCGTTTAAGTAACGGATCACTTCTGTAGAACGCTGAGTTAAAGGTTTACCACTTAACCCGCCGGTTTCATTACTTAGCGTTGCTGTTTTCAGGTCGTCCCTGCCTATTGTGGTGTTGGTTGCTATAATACCTGCTATCCTGGTTTGCTGCACTATATCAACAATATCATCCAATTGTTCGTTGGTTAGATCGGGAGCTATTTTTAATAGTATCGGCCTGCTGGTACCGTTTTTTAAATTTCTTTTCTGCAGTGTGTTCAGAATGTTCATCAAGGGCTCTTTTTCCTGTAATTCACGCAGTCCGGGCGTATTTGGCGAACTGACGTTCACCACAAAGTAGTCGACCACGTCAAATAAACGATCAAAACATTTAATGTAATCGTTTACAGCTTCCTCATTGGGGGTCACCTTGTTCTTACCGATATTGCCGCCGATGATCAATCCATTTTGTACTTTTTTGGCATTTTTGCGATAGGTGGCGATCCGCTCGGCAGCCACATCCACGCCCAAATTATTAAAGCCCATACGATTGATCAGCGCTTCGTCAGCAGGCAGGCGAAACATCCTCGGTTTCGGATTACCTGGCTGCGGCAATGGTGTTACTGTGCCTATTTCTACAAAACCAAATCCCATGTCGGCCATTTCGCTTATCAGTTCGGCATTTTTATCAAAACCTGCTGCCAGTCCAACAGGGTTTTTAAACTTCAGCCCGAATACTTCCTTTTCTAATCGCTTATCCTGCAGATCCCAAAACAATCTGCTCAATGCGGCACCACCCGGAAAGCGGTTAAATCGCCTCAGGTTACGGGTAACAAAATAATGAACCTTTTCGGGGTCGAAAAGAAACAGCAGCGGCTTAATTAACTGATACATGCCGCGAAGTTAGCAAGTTTGTTATTTGTCTGAACCTGAATTTACAGAATTAACGAATTTCCTGAATTTTAAAAATCAACAAAAAATAAACCAGTGTCATGTCACGCATAAAAAACTTAGTCTGCCTTTGTCCTCTTGAAAATCCTTTCTGTCTCTTAAAAATGCTTTCTGCTTTGGCCTTTATGCTTTCAGCTTAAAAAAGTATCTTTGCGCGAAATGATCGCTATTAATAACCTTACGTTCGAGATTGGTTCCCGGGCATTATATGACGAAGCTAACTGGCATATCAAACCCGGTGAAAAGATAGGCCTTATTGGGGCCAATGGTACCGGAAAAACTACCCTGCTTAAAATAATTGTTGGCGACTATACCCCTACTTCGGGCACTATATCCATGGCAAAGGACCTTACCATGGGTTACCTCAACCAGGATCTGCTGTCTTATTCGTCAGATAAAAATATATTGCACGTGGCTATGGAGGCCTTTGAGCGCCAAAACCAGCTGCATGATGAAATTGAGACCTTGCTTCAAAAACTGGAAACCGATTACACTGAAGACCTGCTGCACAAATTAAGTGATAAACAGCACGAGTTTGAGGTGCTCGACGGTTATAACATTGAATACAAAGCGCACGAAATATTAGCTGGTTTAGGTTTCACAGAAGCCGATACGCACCGCAAACTAAGTGAGTTTTCCGGGGGATGGCGTATGCGGGTAATGCTGGCCAAAATCCTGTTACAGGCACCGGATATCCTGTTGCTGGATGAGCCTACCAACCACCTCGACTTACCATCTATACAATGGCTGGAAGATTATTTAAAGGCTTTTGAAGGCGCGATTGTTATTGTATCGCACGATAGGTGGTTTTTAGATAAAGTGATCAACCGCACAGTTGAGTCGCGTAAAGGCAAGCTTACCGTGTATGCAGGCAATTACACTTTTTACCTGGAAGAAAAAGCACAGCGCGAAGAAATTCAGCGCGGTGA
This sequence comes from Bacteroidota bacterium, assembly GCA_025355225.1. GTDB lineage: Bacteria > Bacteroidota > Bacteroidia > Sphingobacteriales > Sphingobacteriaceae > Mucilaginibacter. The sequence continues at coordinate 2,780 of JANYAB010000452.1, read as the reverse complement.
ATTTAAAAACCAGCAATCAAAAATAAAGCAGGAAGAACGTTTGATCGAGCGTTTCAGGGCTAAGGCATCGAAGGCAAAAATGGCACAGTCCCGTATTAAAATGCTGGATAAGATGGAGCGGGTAGATGATGTAGATGATGACAACCCATCTGTAAACTTCCGTTTCCGTTTTTCAAGACAATCGGGCAGGCACGTGGTTACACTTGATAACATCACAAAAAAATATCCGTCCATTGATATTTTGACTCATGCCGAGGCTGTTATTGAAAAAGGCGATAAAATAGCTTTAATTGGGGCCAATGGGAAGGGTAAATCTACCTTGTTGCGTATCATTGCAGGTGCCGACAAAGATTTTACAGGCAAGGCCGAAACCGGCCATAATGTAACGCAAACATTTTTTGCCCAGCACCAACTGGAAGCTCTCCACCTTGAAAATACCGCACTGCAGGAATTGCAGTCGTTTGCGCCTAAGCATACAGAAACAGAGCTGCGTACTATTTTAGGTTCGTTCTTATTTACGGGCGATGATGTATTTAAAAAGATCAAGGTGTTATCGGGCGGTGAAAAATCGCGGGTTGCATTAGCAAAAGCACTCACCGCTGATGCTAATTTCCTGGTGCTGGATGAGCCCACTAATCACCTGGATATCGCGTCAGTGAATATCCTGATACAGGCTTTACAACAGTTTGAGGGCACCTTCATAGTAGTATCTCACGACCGTTATTTCCTGGATAATGTGGCTAACAAGATATGGTTCATAGAGGATCATCAAATAAAACAATACCCGGGTACCTATAAAGAGTTTGACGAATGGTTTGCCAAACGCAAGCTGGAACCAAAAACAGTTGCCCCGGTTCCTCAACCTAAAAAAGAAGAAAAAAAAGAGCCTGTTGCAGTTAAACCACATTCGGACAATAAATCGCAGCAGTTGAAAAAGCTGAACCATGACCTGGTTAAAATGGAAGAACAGATCGCTGACCTGGAAAAAACCATAAAACAACTTGAAGAGCAGCTGGCCAGTGACAAATTATACACCGATGCAAAAAAAGCAAAGGAGGTAAATGATAGCTACCAGCTAAAGCAACTGGCACTAAAGGAGCTTCAGGCAAAGTGGGAAGACCTTGCTGAACATATATTGGAATTGGAGGCTTAGAGAATGGTTTATAAAAGTGGCATTTGCAGTATAATTGCTGCAAAGCCAGTGACGCCGCAATTAATTAGTATTATAAAACTGGGATCAGGAGCTTATGATAAAGTCACTTTTCATAATTTTTTTAGCAGCGATTATCAATCAGGCTTTCGCACAGACCGCCCCATATACCAACCAGGTTTTTCATCATGAAATCAAAAGCGTTGAATTTTATAACACCAAAAAACAACCGTCTTTTCCGCTCATCAAACTAAACTCGGGGGAGCAATTGCTTTTAGCGTTTGATGATATGAGCGGCGGCACCCGCAACTATTATTATACTATTGAACATTGCGATGAGGCCTGGAACTCCTCAAATCTGTCGTCCGCCGAGTATTTGCAAAGTTTTAATGAGGACCAAATACGCGACTTCAGTTACTCTTCGTCCACACTTCAAAAATATACCCACTACCAACTGAAACTGCCTAATGACAATATCGTTCCAAAACTACCGGGTAATTACATTTTAAAAGTGTATGAGGATGGCGATCAAACAAAAATGGTGCTTACGCAGCGGTTTTATGTACTCAGCCAAAAAGTTTCTGTTACAGCAGAGGTTGTTCCTTCGGTCGATGCACGCCAAACCAACCAAAAAATAAATTTCCAGGTTGATTATGGTTCACTAAGGGTGCAGAATCCAAATAATGATATCCGAACATTCATCATGCAAAACGAGCGGAGTGAAACCGGGCAACTAAATACCCAGCCAGCCAATGTTCGCGGAACGCAATTGGTTTATAACGATTTAAGTACAAATGAGTTCCAGGGGCTTAATGAGTTCAGACATTTTGATACACGCAGTTTAAAGCTCAATTCCGACCGCATTTTACATATTTACAGGGATACAGCCAATACGGTGATTTTATTGACCGACCCTACACTTAATCAGCCTAATTATCTTACTCTTTATGATAATGACGGGAATTTTTATATCGCAAACCAGGATGGGGTGAATCCCCCTATTGATGGAGATTATGCGCATATGTATTTTAGTCTTGTAAGCACAAAACCGGGCAGCGATGGCTCGGCCTATATAGTTGGTCAGTTTAATAATTACCGATTGGATGAAAGCAGCAAACTGGATTATGATGCTGCAAAAAGCCGCTTTTATACCCAACTTCTTTTAAAGCAAGGCGTGTATGATTATGCATACGTTTGGGTGCCTAACGGCCGTAATAAACCTGATAATACTTTTTTTGAAGGTTCGCATTTCGAGACTGAGAATGACTACCAAATACTGGTTTATTACCACCCTGCCGGTGCCCGCTGGGTTGAATTGGTCGGGTACCGGAGAGTAAATTCGGCGAATAAATAGGTAATATTAAAATCACTTACTATTCAAATTCGGCAGATCACTCTTTCCCTTGAGATATTTCTCCAGGTATTGAAAACTTACATTTAATATCAGCATATAGCTTTGAAAATTATAGGCAGCGCCGTGAGCCCCCGGCGGGTATATCCGAAGGTCGACATCCTTATTTGCATTCGTAAGCGCGGTTAATAGCTGCATGGTGTTGGCAGGGTGTACATTATCATCACTCATGGAATGGATCAGCAGGAGGTGGTCTTTCAGGTTCCCGGCGTAGGTCAT
>JANYAB010000441.1 GCA_025355225.1 Bacteroidota bacterium | reverse complement strand
TGGTCGAACATCGACAAAGCATCGCGCAAACCGCCATCAGCCTTTTGTGCAATGATATGCAAGGCATCAGGTTCATAGCTGATGTTCTCCTTTTGTGCAATGCCTGCCAGGTGTGTTGCCATATCCTCAACCTTTATCCGGTTGAAATCAAATATCTGGCACCGTGATAGTATAGTAGGTAATATTTTATGCTTTTCGGTAGTTGCCAATATAAAAATGGCATAATGCGGCGGCTCTTCAAGTGTTTTCAGGAAAGCGTTAAAAGCCGCCTGCGATAGCATATGCACCTCATCAATAATGTATATCTTATATCTGCCGGCCTGTGGTGGTATGCGTACCTGTTCTATCAGACTGCGTATATCATCAACTGAGTTATTGGAAGCGGCATCCAGTTCGTGAATATTAAAGGAATTACCGTTTTGCGAAGAGATACATGGACCGCAAACCCCACAAGCTTCGCCATTGGGCTGCAAATTTTCGCAGTTGATGGTTTTGGCAAGGATACGTGCACAGGTAGTTTTACCAACACCACGCGGCCCGCAGAACAAAAATGCTTGCGCCAGCTGATTATTTTTAATCGCGTTCTTAAGCGTATAAGTTATATGTTGCTGGCCTACAACACTTTCAAACGTAGACGGACGGTACTTACGTGCCGAAACAATAAAATTCTCCACAGGCACTAAGATAGCAAGAATATGCCTTAAGTAAAAGACTCAACTGAAGAATTGTGGATAAAATCCCGGCAATTGATTACTCGTCCTCGTCATCATCTTCCGGGAAATGATCATCGTCTTCCGGATCAGGTTCGCCAAGGTCGTCATCCACCTGTATCTCGTGGAGGTCGTCCAGGTCGGCTGCCTGATCGTCAAAATCCTCGTCATCTTCATCGTCCCAGTCGCCTTCTACCGGCCCTTCTTCATCGGGGTTCCATGAGGCGTTAAATGGTAATGCCTCATTATCTATGCTTTCAATTTCAAGATTGGTGAGTAGCATAATCAAGTGGTTTTAGTAATACAATACGAAGATAAGTTTAATTATTAGTGACCACTAATTTTATTCAACATCAAAAGATACTATTTCTTTAACCTTATAATATCCTTTGGCCTGCGGCAGATAAACCTCTAACTCATTATATTTAATTCTGATGTTTTCCCCAATTAATAATTCATTTTTTCGCTGCTATTAAATTACAATTAATATCCACTTGAAAAAACCAAAATTTCTTAATACATTTGCAGCCCCGTAATAGCGGGTAAAACATTAAAAATCAAAGTATAATAATGCAACAGTACGAAACCGTGATCGTTCTAACCCCGTTGTTATCAGAAGAGACTGCTAAAGAGGCCGTTGCCAAATACAGCAAGATCTTAACTGATAACGGAGCCGAAATTGTCCAGGAGGATAATTGGGGTTTGAAGAAATTAGCGTACCCTATTCAAAAGAAAACTACAGGGTACTATCACTTAACTGAATACAGGGCTCCGGGTGATTTAATTAACAAATTGGAGATTGAATTCAGGCGTGATGAGCGCGTTCTGCGTTTTTTGACCATTGCACTGGATAAACACGCCATTGCTTACAATGAGAAAAAACGCAGTGGTGCCTTCAATCAAAAGAAACCTGTTAAAACAGAGGAGGCAGCAAGATAATGGCAAACGAACAAATCCAATACGTTACCGCTCCCAAGGTAGACGATAACCGTAAAAAGTATTGCCGATTCAAAAAGAACGGTATTAAATATATCGATTACAAAGACGCCAATTTTTTATTAAAGTTTGTTAACGACCAGGGTAAAGTATTACCACGCCGTTTAACAGGTACTTCATTAAAATTTCAGCGTAAGGTGGCACAAGCTGTTAAGCGTGCCCGCCACATCGGTTTATTACCTTATGTAACAGATTCTTTAAAATAATCAGGAGGTTTAACAATGGAAGTTATTTTAAAACAAGACGTAAAGAACCTCGGTGAAAAAGACGATATCGTTAATGTAAAACCAGGTTATGGCCGTAACTACCTTATCCCAAAAGGATTTGCGCAGCAGGCTACCGAATCTGCCCGTAAAGTTTTAGCTGAAAACCTGAAACAGGCACAATTTAAGCAGGAAAAG
>JANYAB010000371.1 GCA_025355225.1 Bacteroidota bacterium | reverse complement strand
AAAGAATCAAGATCATCAACAGGAGTCTTAAATATTATATTGATTTTAATATATATCTCACCAGTTACCTGGACATCTCCGACTCAATTTGAGGAATTGAGATTAAATGGAATCGCGGTAAATAGATAATAATCAGGATATTGTAATAAATGCCGGCTTAATTTAGCTGAGGACCTGTTATTTGCAGGTTTTTTCTTCTAATATTTTCAAAAACGCTCTTCATTAAAGGTTTTGTTATGTATGAAGTAACAAAAGAATAACTTTTTGAACGATTTATATCCATCTGGAAAATGGACGATGAAACTACATAGATCTGTATATCTTTTTTAAGCGTTTTGCGAATTTCCTGGAACCTGTTCAAAAAATCCCAGCCACTGTTATTGGGCATATACAGATCAAGGAATATAAAATCCGGAAGCGCGCTTATTTTAGTACGGTTTTCTTCTAAATAGTCAAGTACAAGTCTGCCATCAAAGGCATAGGTTGTTTCTTTTGCCAGCTCATTTTTTGTCAGCATTAATTGTACAATCCTGTGATGGAGCGGATCATCGTCAATTATTATAAGTTTTGACATATTATCAATTTTATATTAGGTGCAACAAACAAAGCTTGTGTTTCGTACAAATTTAACTTATATCCTGACATTAAATAATGGCCCGACGTCTAATTCGCCCCATTTTATCAACACCGTTTATTCACAAGTGTTAAAAAGCCATCAATATATTCAGAACTATATTCTAAGCTAAACAATTTTCCTTAGATTATCAGTATTTAAACATTTGACTTGCCAACATCGTGCCAGTTTAACCAAACGCACAATTTACTTCTAACAAAATTGTTGGGCATGTTCTGAGAAGGTATTGACTAAATTACATCAAAAAGGCCTACCCTATGATCAGTTTCTGAGTGGTTCAAGTCAGATAACTGTTTGTTTGTTAATAGCAAAATATAGTTATTATCAGCAATGGCCGAGTCTATTTTCTTAACGTCTTCCTGCAGTCCTTTTTCTAACGCGAATTCGCGTGTAACAAGTAAGAAGGTAAATACTTCGATCACTTGCTCTTTAAGCAATGTAAAAATTTCAATATCCAAGTGTTTTTATTGTTTATTCTGTTGGTAATAAATTACATGTAAAGTTAAATAAATAATGTCAAGCGAAATAATTAATTATTAGGCAAAATAAAAATATTGCCATATTATTATCATTTTATTTGTCTTCATAGTTGGCAATAGAAAAATGATCTTATTTCTCGGGCAGAAACATTGCTTATAATGGTTAAATAAACGCTTTGATATTAAGCAGCGCAGCGTTCATACAAGCGCCCTTCTTTTTGCAGGAGCCCAACCCTCAACAGTAGTCTAAACTTTCGGTCAATTCCTAATTGCAGCGTGATTCATAACATAAAACAATTTTCTTAATGATTGGTTTTGAGTCTTAACAGAATAATAATATTTCAAAATTTGATACTTATTAAATAATGGCGACTTTTATATACTTTAGTAGTCAAAAAATCAACATCTTTATTTTAAACCAATTAAACAATTACTATGAGAAAGTTATTTAAGTTTAAGGCGCTATCGCTGTTTGCGATGGCCTTTTTGTTATCAACTGTGGCGTTTGCGCAACAGGCAAGCCCCGCTGCTACTGCTTCTGGTACCGCAGCTGGCTCAGCAATAACAGTTTCCTACCACAGCCCAGGCATAAAAGGCAGAACTATTGGGAAAGAAATAGCCCCCTATGGAAAAATTTGGCGTACCGGCGCCAATGAGGCTACAATATTTACCACCAGCAAGGACATTAAAATAGGTGGAAAAACCTTGCCTGCAGGTAAGTACAGCTTGTATACCGTTCCTGATGAAAAAGAGTGGAAAATAATCTTTAACTCTCAAACAGGCCAATGGGGTATAAAAATGGATGGTTCTACTACAGATGACGCGGCGAAAGATGTATTAGTGACTACAGTTAAGCCAATGAAATCACAAAGCACAAATGAGCGTTTTAAAATTGACATTAATGAAAAAGGCATGGTGCTTTTGTGGGGAGACATTGCTGTCCCGGTTATGATCAAGTAATATTATTTAATTGTTATAAATCTAAGCCTCCCGATATTAACGGGGGGCTTTTTATTTAGTGTGTATCCAAACCCTATATTTGTTTCGAATGGCTAAGCGTACAACTAAGGATAACCGGCATTTGAAAATAAAAGGTATTACTATATTATTGCTGGCCTTGGTTGGGTTTATACTCATGTTGCTTGCCAATCATCCAAACATAATTGAGCATTATTATTCCCAGGGATTGTACCCCATTATTTGCCGCGTTTTTCACCTGGTTTTTAATATATTCCCCTTTAGCGTCGGCGATCTTTTTTACTTAGCAGTTATTGGCTGCCTACTCTACGCACTCATTAGACTGATCAGGTTACTAATTAAGCGGAGGTGGGGTTCTACAGGGAGTTTCTTGCTCAATGTGACCATTGGGGTACAAATATTTGTACTTGCCTTTTATCTTTTTTGGGGGATGAATTATTACAGGCCCTCCGCAGCCATTAGATTAAACCTTCCTGATAGCGGATATTCAACTGCCGATTTGAAATTGGTTACTACTATGCTTATCGACAGCGCCAATGCCAGTCGTGCTAAAATAGGCGATGCTGACCTGCACCAGGACAATAAGGCGATTTATAAAACAGCAATAAATGCGGTAAGTTTTCTTTCGGATAGCTCGTCCAATTTTTATACGTATAATCCAAACATTAAATCCTCTTTACTTACCCCATTGCTTAACTATATCGGTACTTCCGGCTACTATAATCCTTTTACAGCAGAGGCGCAGATAAATTACCAAATGCCTGTTTTCCTGAGGCCTTTTGTTGCGTGTCACGAGATGTCGCATCAAATGGGTTATGGTCCCGAAGACGAAGCCAATTTTGTTGGCTTCATAGCAGGCATCAGATCGTCCAACCGCCTGTTCCGTTATTCAGCTTATTACGTGGGCGTACAAGAGTTTATGTTCGCCCTTCGGCAGCAGGACAGCGTTGCCCGCAACGAACTAAAAAAACGAATATCCCCGCTGGTTATTAACGACTTTAAAGCTGAAAGGACCTATTGGACATTTTATGCCGGGAAAGCAGAAGTTTTAACCAGTTTATTCTATGATAATTTCCTGAAAGCCAATAATCAGCCGCAGGGTTTGCGTACTTATAACCAAATGATCAGGCTGGTGATGAGTTGGTATAGAAAGAAGCTTATAGTTAATAGTCCATGGTCCATAGTCCATAGGTAATAGTCCATAGTTATAGCCGATAGCCTGATCCGACAAACGCAACGTTCTTTTTGCCATCAACCATGGACTATCGACCATAGACTATCAACCATCTACAACACCACCCCGGCAGCTGTGAACTGTAAATCGCTATGGCCGGCAAGCGTTGAGTTTGCATAGGAATTATCATTTATAAACAGCTTTTCGTTGTCAATTTCTACATGTAAATCGCCAAGCATAAAATTACCACGGACACGGATAGGCGCTACCGGAGCGTGCACCTCCAGTTCGGCAACAACGTTGTGCTCAAGGCTCATTGCCGACCTGTCGTCTAATTGATGGACATCTATAATCGCCAAGCCGTCAGTACCTGTTACCAGTACCCTGTCGCGTTGTACGGTTAGGTTGAAACCGGTTCCATTTTCGATTTTATTATCGGTTATCTTTAGTTCTGCGCCATGCATATCTTTAATATCGATATTGACGGATAACCGGGATTCAGCTGCAGTGTCGTGGTAAACAGACCTGATGCTTAAAAAAGAAGTGCTTTGACCATTATAGGTGTAACTGATTGATCCCTGGGGAACAATAAAAGAATTTGAGCCAAAAATATATGCGTATTTCATAACCTTGATTATATGGTTAATATAATACAGTAATTCACAAATTTGTTTTAAGATATTACAGGGAGGTGTGTTTATTTAGCAAAACATCATTACTTCGTTTGATAGCTTTTTCAAAGGTGTCAGTA
>JANYAB010000343.1 GCA_025355225.1 Bacteroidota bacterium | reverse complement strand
CACCAATAATAGAAAACCCAAACTTACAATCAGGGAGAATGATAGGAATCGATTTTGTACCAGCTTAACCCATCCTCTTTTTGGCTTTGCTTTTACCCGCCAAATAATGTTCAATGAATCTTGTATTTCCACAAACATACTGCTGGCGCCTATCAAAAGTATAATAATACCGGTTACAAGCGCTACACCTGTCTTCCCTGAAAATTGAAGGTTCTTTACAACTTCCTGTATCTGCACAGCGGCCTCACCCCCAACATACTCTTTTATTTGGGGGTACAGATTATTATTAACAGCGTCATGACCTAAGAATACGCTGGTAAGGGAAATGATAAGTATTAATAAGGGCGCGACAGAGAAAACTGTGTAATAGGCCAACGACGCGCTTAACTTCAGCCCGTTATCCTCAATAAAACCAACAAATGTAGCTACGATTATCTTCCAGAATTGTTTAAAAAAAAATTTGCTCAAAATCTTCATACCAAATAATAAGTGCTTTTTTAAACTTTTGTTTCTTTTTTGCTTAAAATTATGATTTTGCGCGACATAACCAATACACGCAATTGAGGAAGAAGTTAATATTAAATGTTAGGAAATTAATTAAGTAAAATTTGGGATTGTCAATTAAAAACTCATAATTTTAAGCTTTAGGATAAGCAAATCCCGCTAAGGCTTATTTGTTGCGGGGAGTGATTAATAAACTTCTAATTGTAAGATTTTTTTTGAGAAAGCCGTTCCGTTTAAAAAACAGAACGGCTTTTATCATTTAGTGCGCATCTGTAGGTCTACTTACCTTGCCCTTTTTAAACGGCTGGAGATATAGTAACGGGATGGAAAATAACATGACAAATCCTGATATCAGGTAAGCATCATTATAAGTTAATAACAACGATTGTCTGATAACTGCACCTTCAATAGCGCTATAGGCCATATGAGTAGCATCAATGGCCGATTTCCCTTTGGCCATAAACGCCTGTTCGAGGAAATGCATCCGCTGTAAAAATGCATTGTTATATGGATTAATATTTGTTAGCAGGTTGCTTCGGTGTGTTGCCTGGCGTATATGTATGATAGTGGTCAAGGCTGCTATACCGAACGACCCACCGAGTTGGCGCATCATATTATTTAAACCTGTACCCTGACCAATTTCGGCCCCTTTCAGCTCGGATATGGCCAATGTGGTTAACGGTACAAATAATAAGGCCATACCTACGCCTCTAATTAACAGAGGCACCAAAACATCGGCCTGCCCTGTTTCCAGCGTAGAACCGCTAAGCATATAGGTAAACACAAAGAATAATGCCATACCGGCCGTTGCCATAAATTGTGCGGGCACACCCTTGTTCAGCATTTTACCTATAAACGGCATCATGATGATGGTACATAAGCCGCCCGGAAACAATAATTCACCCGTTTGCTGGGCCGTGAACCCGAGCAAATTCTGACAAAAAACCGGGAACACAAAGACCGATCCATAAAGACCAAACCCCAGGATAAATGACGTGAACATACCCACCGCGAAACTTCGATGCCGCATAATGCTGAAATTTACTATAGGGTGATCAGTGCTCAGCTCGCGCCAGATAAATAGTATTGTTCCTAAAACGGCAGATATTGTGAGCACTAAAATGTAAGGCTTTGCGAACCAGTCTTCAGATTCTCCTTTTTCTAAAATAGTCTGTAAACTACCTACAGCAATAGCCAACAGTGCGATACCCCACCAATCAATGGGCTTCCCTTGTGCATCTCTTGGCGTTTCGCGCACAAAGGTTAAAGCGAAAAATGCCGCTATAGCGCCAACCGGGATATTGACGTAAAATATCCATTGCCAGGTGGTATGATCGGTAATATATCCGCCAATTGTAGGGCCTACAGTTGGGCCTACTACGGCTCCCAAACCAAATAGAGCTGTTGCCGTACCTATCTGTTCGCGTGGCCATGTTTCAAGCAAAATTGCCTGGCCGGTAGAGATCAAACCGCCCCCGGCTAACCCCTGTAATATGCGGAATACAACCAGTTCGTTCAATGATGTAGAATTACCACACAGGAATGAAGCTATGGTGAATATTATAATAGATGCAAGGAAATAATTTTTCCTGCCAAAAAAACTGCCCAGCCAACCAGACATTGGCAATATAATTACGTTTGCCACCGCGTAGCCGGTAACCACCCAGGCAACGTCCTCGAGGGTTGCACCCAGGTTACCCTGAATTTTCGGCAGGGCTACATTTACTATCGTGGTATCGATCAGCTCAAGCAACGCGGCCGTTATTACCGTGATGGTAATGATCCATTTTCTAAAACCTGTTTCGGCCATTATTTTTCATCTTTAAATACAGAAACATTCACACTCATTCCAGGACGCAGCTTTGCCATTGTTTCTTTATCAGCAGTGATCTTTATCTTAACAGGGATACGTTGTACCACTTTTACATAGTTACCTGTAGCATTATCGGGAGGCAATAATGAAAATTTAGCACCTGTGGCCGGAGCAAAATTGTAAAGCTCACCTTTTAGTTTCAAGTCGGGATAAGCATCCACTTCGATAGCTACCTTTTGGCCGTTATGCATATTGGTTAACTGTGTTTCCTTGAAATTAGCGGTAACGAATAAGCTGTTATCGTTAACTATGGAAAACAAAGTTTGGCCAGCCTGTACCAACTGGCCTATCTGTATATTCTTTTTAGATGCTATTCCGCTTGCCGGTGCTGTAATGGTGGTATAACTTAATTGTAATTTGGCGTAATCAACATCAGCCTGGCGCTGGCTAACACCAACGTCTGTTACTTTTAATTGGTTACGGCTGGTTCCAACTTGTTCAAGCGCACCTTTATATTCATCCTCTGCCGCGCGGTAATTGGCCGCTGCAACATCGCGGTCTGATTTTGCCTGGTCAAACTGCTGCTGCGTAACAGAGCCATCTTTTACCAGGTTAGCATAGCGGGCATAATCTTTATTTGCTTTTTCCAGCTTGGCTGCTGCAGATTCTGCCTGTGCGCGGGCACTTGATGAATTTGCAGATATAGCAACTATTTGCGACTGGCCAACGCCTACACCGGCGCTTGCGCCTTTTTGTGCCGATAATGCCTGCTCTAATTTTACTTTATAATCGCGGTCATCCAGTTTTACTAATACCTGGCCTTTTTCAACGTGTCCGTTCTCTTCAAAAAAGATACTGTCCACGTAGCCACCAACACGGGCAACCACCGGGCTTATATCAGCATCAATTTGTGCATCATCAGTATCTATGTGCTTTCCGTAATATATATATTCTTTTATCCCGAAAATAATACCGCCTATAAGGATAATTCCAAGCACTATAGGTAATACCCTGTTGGGTTTTTTTGTCGGGGTTTCTTGTTCGTTTGCCATTGTATTGTGATTCTTTTTTATTATTTGTTAAGTTTTCCGGTTGATTTTAATAAGGTATAATAAGCGAGGCCCGCATCGGCTTTAGCTAACTCAAGGTTTATCTGGGCCTGGTAGAGCAAGGTCTCAGCATCGGCCCGATCAGTTGCCGAAGCTATATTGCTTTGGTATTTTGATTCGAGGATCTTGTTATTCTCACCCGCCTGGTCAATTGAGGCCTGCAGAAGCTTTATTTTATCCAAAGCGGCTAAATAATTTTCATAGTCTTGATTTACCTCATTGCGAATATGATCGGTAGTAATACCCTGGTTAATCGTTACCTGCTCGCGCTCTATCTTAGCCTCCGAAACTTTGTTCTTATTCATCCATAACGAAGAGAAGTTCCATCCAAAGGTTAAACCCACAGTTATAGGGGTTATAAAACTGCCAGACCTGGGTATGGGGTTAGCAGAAGCATCTACATAATAGGCGCCTGCCGAAGCGGAAAGCGTTGGCTTTTGGTTAGCCCTTATACTCTTTATATTAGTTTCGGCAATATTTGAGCGCAATTGCAATTGCTGCACCTCCTGCCGGTTCGCCATGGCGGTATCGATGTAATTGCTTAATGGGCTAACCTGGCGGTCAGCTTCATTGATCTGGTCAATATGTATCTGGGTTGTTTCAGGCAGACCTAATAAAATATCCAGGTCATAATTGATTATTTTACGGTTACTTTCCAAATCTATGCCATTCAACTCTATGTTGGCACGTTGCAACTGGAAACGTAAAACATCATTTTTGGTAACCAATCCCTGGTCAAAGAAACGCTGCGACTGGTGTATCTGCTGGTCGATGGAACTTAAGTTTTGCGCAACTACCTTTTTACTTTGCAGCACTTTATAAAGATTGTAGTATGAGCTTATAATATCATAGGTGATCTGGTCCTTATCCTTATCAGCATCCAATCGGGCTACTTTAGTAAGCAGGGTGGTTGATTCCAGGGCTAATTTATATTTTCCACCAGCGTAGATTGGTTCATTCAGCGATACGATCCCGAGATAGGCATCTGCACTTTTGGGCAGATCGAAGCTGCTTTTTGGTCCAAAACTAAGGCGGTTGGCCGGAATTTCGGCCCGGTTATAAGCAAAACTGGCCTTACCGGTAGGCAATATATTGTCTTTAGTCTGGTTATATTGCGAAACAGCCTGGTCAATCTTCGACTGCGAAAGCTTTAATACCTTGCTATTTTCAATACCCAGTTTAATTGCTTCGTTAAGCGTTAAGGTTTTGTCCTGCGCTGAAACCGAAGCGGCCATCATCAAAAACGTCGCCATAAGGACCATAGCGAAACGGGGTAATGTTTTAACCATTTTTATTAATGGATTTGTGTTCGGGGATTTATTTATCGGTGTTATCATGTTTGTTCAGCAAGTAGGATTTTAGCAGTCTTTTTAAATAAGCTTCAATACGGGGTTTCAGCCTTTCTTCAAGCAATTTGTCGTTTTGTATATCATACCCCAGCATACTGGAAGTCAATTGTGGGGCGTTGATAATAAAGTTTTTCGTTCCGTAAATGGTTGCAATCACCATTTCCATGTCAATATCCTTGCTAAACTCTCCGTTATCTATGCCATCCTGCAATATTTTGTGCACTTCGGATACGTTCTTCATCAATATTTCGGATATCTTATCCGCCAGGTCGCCTCTTCGCTGCATGGCCATTTCCTGGTACAGCATTTTCTGGAAACAATTGTTATTTACCACCCGTTCCGCATACATTTCAATGTATTTTTCTACCTTGTCCCATGCAGTCATGCTTCCATCGCTGCCCAGATTTTGTAACAAATTTTGAAATGAGACGATTTTACGGTTAAAAACCGCTACGAACAATCCTTCCTTCGATCCGAAGTAATAATTGAGCATAGCCATGTTTACACCAGCTTCCCCAGAGATTGTCCGGGTGGAAGCGCCATCAAAACCCAGTTCTGAAAAAACTCTTTCAGCAACATCCAGGATGTGGTCTTTCTTATCTATCTTATCTTTATCCATTTCTTTCTCCGGCACAAAATTAATCAAGCGATTGATTAAATAGAAATATTTTATGTTATATTAATGTAATCATTTGATTACCACCCTATAAATTTCGGTCAAATGCACGGTTATTTGTAAATAATTGATGTAACAGTTTTGTTTTACATTTGATGTATTAAAAATAGCTGCCTATCTTTCAACCTCTTTTACAATTATGAAGCGTATTCTTTTACTTTCGATATTTTCATTGGGCATTTGCAGGGCTTTTGCGCAAACAGCATCGCCTGCGGATATTGCCACCATTGAGCAAAACTTTAAAAAGCTGAATGTATTGGGCAGTGTATTGTATGTAGCCGCACACCCTGATGATGAAAATACCAGGCTGCTTGCTTACCTGGCGCAGGAAAAACATTACCGTACGGGTTATTTGTCCATTACGCGCGGCGACGGCGGGCAAAACCTGATAGGCAACGAACAGGGCGAATTGCTGGGGCTTATCCGTACGCAGGAACTTTTAGCCGCGCGAAAGGTTGACGGCGCAGAGCAGTTTTTTACACGGGCCGTAGATTTTGGATTTTCGAAAGGGCCACAGGAAACGCTTGATTTTTGGAACAAAGAAAAAACGCTGGGTGATGTAGTTTGGGTGATACGCAAATTCAGGCCCGATGTGATCATTTGCCGTTTTCCAACAACCGGCGAGGGCGGCCATGGCAACCATACGGCTTCGGCTATGCTGGCTCAGGAAGCATTTACCGCCGCAGCCGACCCGAAACGCTTCCCCGAACAATTACAATATGTACAGCCCTGGCAGGCAAAACGTTTAATGTGGAACACGTTTAATTTTGGAACAACCAACACCACTGCACCCGACCAGTTTAAAATAAATGTCGGGATTTATAATCCCCTGTTAGGCAAAGGATATGGCGAATTAGCTGCCGAAAGCCGCTCGAACCATAAAACACAGGGTTTCGGCGCTGCAAGGCAGCGGGGCGATGCTTATGACTTTTTTAAAACGATTTTGGGTGATGCTCCTAAAGACGATTTGATGGACGGTGTGAATACAAGCTGGGGCCGGGTTAAGGGTGGTGAAGTGATATCGACAGGCGCAGGCATCATCAGTAAAAACTTTGAGCCCGAAAATCCATATGGATCTGTACCGGCATTGGTACAGCTACTTAGTCGTGTTGAAAAGATAAATGACGTTTATTGGCGTAAGCAAAAAACAAAAGAGTTAAGCGATTTGATAGCCGCGTGCGCTGGCTTATGGTTTGAAAGCTACGTTACAGAGCAGGCATTTGCTTTGCACGATAGCATTGATATTCGTTCGCAAGTTTTGGACAGGTACAATGATAAAATTAAGGTAAATGTAATTGACGGATTGCATTTTGACGGAAAGGTTGTCCCCGCAAACGAGGTACAAACATTCAGTAGTAAAATATTGGCAGATAAAATCACACAGCCGTATTGGCTGCGGGAGCCGCATGGCATTGGCGCGTACGCTATTGGCGATGAACGCATGGTGGGAAACCCTGAAAATCCCGACCTGCCAAACGTGGACTATGAGTTTATTATTGAAGGAAAGCCAGTACATTTCGAGCGGCAATTGGTTTATAAATATGTGAACCCGGCGGTGGGAGAAATTTATCAGCCTGTTCAGGTAGCCCCGCCTGTTACCGCCAACATCCAGAACCAGGTATACATTTTTAATTCGCAGCAACCGCAAACCATACAGGTGAAACTGAAGAGTTTTACTAATGTGGCAGTAGGCACTATTCGTTTAAACGTTCCGGCGGGATGGAAAGTAAGCCCCGAAAGTATCAATTTCACAAAAAAGGCCAAAGGGGATGAATGGGCACAGGATTTTATGTTAACGCCTGGCAACACGCAATCGCAAACAGGTACGCTGGAAGCACAGGTGACAACAGCAAACCAAACGGCCGATAACTATGGTATATTATCTATCCATTATAATCATATACCAAATATTACCATTTTCCCACCAGCGCAAGCCAAATTACTACAGCTCGATCTGAAAATAACGGGTAAAAAGATAGGCTATATAAACGGTGCCGGAGATTTGGTGGAGGACGCTTTACGGCAGGTGGGCTATGATGTGCACGAGCTTTCGGAAAACGAAATACGTAACGGCGACCTTTCGGGATATGATGCTATTGTAGTTGGGGTGCGCGCCTATAATGTTGACCCGCGTTTGGCCATTGAGCAGTCTAAATTATTGGAGTATGTAAAAAATGGCGGAAATTTGCTGGTACAGTATAATAACAGCAATGGTTTGGTGACCAAACAGATCGGCCCTTATCCATTTAAAGTTGTTAACGAAAGGGTAACCGACGAGAATTCCAAAATAACGATCATCGATCCGAACAACCCGGTTTTAAATTTTCCCAACAAGATCAATCCATCTGATTTCGACGGCTGGGTGCAGGAACGCGGTTTATACTTCACAAAGGATGCCGACCCACAATATCAAAAGGTTTTGCAAATGGGCGATCCCGGCGAAGCACCCAAGGACGGCGCATTGATCACCACGCAATATGGTAAAGGACGGTTTATTTATACTTCGCTGGCGTTTTTCCGGCAGTTGCCGGCGGGTGTTCCGGGAGCTTATCGATTGTTTATTAATATGTTGAATAAGCCGAAGAGTAACCCGTAGGGTGTTTATATATGATTTTTATCAGATGAAACCATTGTTTGTCTTGTTCGGATTACTTGTTTTTGCGACAAGTTTATATGCGCAGGTTCAACCTTTGGTAAAGAATGACAAAAGCTCATATTTTTATGCAGAAACAAATTTTAAAGATATTGATACTCTAGCGCTTTGGAATTATAAATTGGACGATACTAAAAGTAAACTAACCGATTCAATTCTATCGGAGGGATCCATATTGTTTTGGAGAACGCGACCTTTAAATGACGGAATAAGTCAAAAACTTTATGGCCACTCTTGGTCACCCTCCATAAAGTATAAGATTTTCAATTTGTCAGATTCTGTTTACTGTATAAAATTATCGAAGCTAATAAGATATATGTCAAGTTGCGTACCTCCTGATGTAGGTGGCGATTATTTTATTATAGGGAAATACATTTTCCTGAATGATAATGTGTGCTTGAATTGCAGAAAATACGACACAGGAATCGATTATTGCAGACCCGTTATCAATTTTGTGATAAGCAAAATCGATAAAAATAGAGTAGAGACATTGGATGAAATTACCGGTCAGTTTGTAATTGGTAATGGAAACAAACAATAATATAAAAGAAAGAAAGCGGAACATGATAGGTACGACCCCAACGGGTCGCATAATTCAAAATTTGTCTTTTTTCTGTTATATAAATGGGTTAATAATCCTTACTTGCTTTTCTATAAGCTGATTGTGTTGCATGTCTTCAGAATATAATATAACTGCTTCAGATTCGATTGCAGCAGAAATTATAAGACTATCGTAAAAAGAAAAGTTGTATTGATCAGCAATATAGCATGCCTTTATTATGGTAGATTCGTTGTTGACATAAAGACTTGTCTTTGAAACGAGATCAGACAATACCTTGCTAATATTCGGCCACGATTGTTTTAGTTTTTTATTTAGAATATTGGCTGTTTCCTGTATTACCTGGGTGCTTATTATTGCGTTTTGCTCAATTATGATAGATTGCGCCTTGTTTTGCTTTAAAAGATCATGATCGGTATGGGCATAGATAACTATATTGCTATCTAAAAAAACCTTATCGTTCATTAGCCTCGTCCCGATTGAATTTGTAATCCTTCACATCTGTGTGCAAAACGGTAAATGACGAGGTTTTTTTTACGGACAAACTATTGTCTAAACCCTCATCCTTTGCAAAAGCAATAATCTCCAGAACCTTTCCAACATAATCTTTGGGGACAGAAATGGATACAGTATCTGAATCTGCTGTTATTATCGTGCGTATCATATTAACAAATTTACAA
This sequence comes from Bacteroidota bacterium, assembly GCA_025355225.1. Classification (GTDB taxonomy): domain Bacteria; phylum Bacteroidota; class Bacteroidia; order Sphingobacteriales; family Sphingobacteriaceae; genus Mucilaginibacter. The sequence goes on along the minus strand of JANYAB010000343.1, from coordinate 2,364 downwards.
ATTATCAGTTAATATATACCCTATCAGGCTATTCTATTTAATTCTCCTATTGCTACGCATTATATAAACAATTACTTTTGCAGGGTTACAAATAAACACATCATGGCACATCACAACGAAGAAGAAGAAAAAAACTACGACTATTTATATTATGTGGTTGGTTTATTAACCGGCTTATTTATCGGTGCAGTTATCGATAAAGGGTTTACCTGGATATTTGTTGGTGGTGTTTTGGGTTTATTAACCGCGGCTTTGTTTCTGCAAGTTTTGGTTAAAGGCCGTGAACAAAGCTGATCCCGACCTGCCCTCATTCATAAAAAACTGGAACCAGTTTTACGGTATCGTTATCGTATGGCTGGTTTTTTTAATTTTTGTATTTTGGCTCATTACCCTCCTTTTTAAATGAGCTTACCCGACTGGATCGTTTTAGGTGTTACCCTGCTGGCCATCGTCGCCTATGGCGTATGGAAAAGCGGGAGCAGTAAAAACATCGATCAGTACCTCATGGGCAGCCGGTCAATGCCCTGGTATACGGTCGGCTTATCGGTAATGGCCACGCAGGCCAGCGCCATTACCTTTTTATCCGCCCCCGGCCAGGCCTATTCGGATGGGATGCGGTTTGTACAGTTTTACTTCGGCCTGCCGCTGGCGATGATCGTGCTTTGCGTCACGTTCGTGCCTATTTTCAGTCGACTAAAAGTATATACCGCCTATGAATTTTTGGAACAGCGCTTCGACCTGAAAACAAGGGCGCTCACTTCCTTCCTGTTCCTTGTTCAGCGGGGATTGTCGACCGGTATTACCATTTATGCGCCGTCCATCATTTTATCAACCATATTAAATATCAACACCGTTTATACCACCCTTTTCATTGGCGGTCTGGTAATATTTTATACCGTATACGGCGGCACCAAAGCGGTATCCTATACGCAATTGCTGCAAATGAGCATTATATTCCTGGGGATGTTCGCTGCCGGTGTGGTGGTGGTAATGCTGTTGCCGCAAGGAATTGGATTCACCAAAGCCTTGCACCTCGCGGGGAAACTGGGCAGGATGAACGTCATCGACTGGAAGTTCGACATCAATAATCGTTATACCGTTTGGAGCGGTATTATCGGCGGCTTTTTCCTGCAACTATCCTATTTCGGCACCGATCAAAGCCAGGTGGGACGGTACTTAACAGGCAGCTCGATTGGGCAGAGCCGTTTGGGCTTGATCATGAACGGGCTCATAAAAATACCCATGCAATTTATGATCCTGTTAATAGGCGTATTGGTTTTTGCCTTTTATCAGTTTAACCAGCCGCCGCTTTTCTTCAATCGGTACGAAGTTAAGCAAGTACAGGATGGTAAATATGCCCCCGACTATAAAAAGCTGGAAGATCAATATTCGGTGGCCTTTCAACAGAAAAAAAGTAAAGCGGATGAATTAGTAACTGCTATGGATAGTAAGGATGTTGGGAGGATCAACCAGGCCAATACTGCTTTAAAACAGGCTGACGCACAGCAAATGACCATCCGCAAAAACGCCATCGCCCTGATGAAAAAAAACAACGGCAAAGCAGATGCCGACGATACCAATTATGTCTTCCTCAATTTTGTCACCCACTACCTGCCCCGCGGATTGATAGGTTTGCTGATAGCTATTGTATTTTTGGCGTCGATGGGTTCGACAGCCAGCGCTCTAAATTCACTGGCATCAACCAGTGTCGTTGATATTTATAAACGAATTATCAACCCCAACGGCACAGATAAAAATTACCTGGACGCATCACGCATCGCAACGGTGATATGGGGTTTGGTTTGTATCGGCATGGCGCTTTATGCCAATAAAATGGGTAATTTGCTGGAAGCAGTAAATCAATTGGGCTCCTATATTTATGGAACAATATTAGGTGTGTTCGTTGTTGCCTTTTATCTGAAAAAGATACGCGGCACATCGGTTTTTATCGCTGCCGTTCTAACGGAACTCATCATCTGCATCATGGGCTATTATAAGGTGATCGCTTATTTGTGGTTAAACGCCATCGGGTGTATTTTGGTGATTGTTCTCGCTGGGTTGATCAATGTTTTGATCCCTGAAGGAGGTGAAAGCTCGAAGGCTTAAAACGATTGTCATTGCGAGGTACGAAGCAATCTCCGTTTGCAAATCGTTTATGCAAAGTTCGCGATTGCTTCGTACCTCGCAATGATAAATTTGTTAAAATGCGCTACAGTTAAATAATTTAACTATTGATACCTGTCTTGTCCTGAAATAGGTTTACACATTAAAGTAAACAAAATGGACAAAAAGAAGGAAATCCAGATCAGGTATGACTGGGAAGTAAATGGAACGAGTTATCGTACCTTGGGCAAAAAGCATGGG
>JANYAB010000314.1 GCA_025355225.1 Bacteroidota bacterium | reverse complement strand
GATTTGATATTTCATAAGGGCAGGACCGGATCCACCTATAATATAGGCGGGCATAATGAGTGGAAAAATATAGATCTTATCACATTATTATGCCGTATATTAGATAGTAAATTGGGCAGGGCAGAGGGGACTTCAGAAAAGCTGATAACTTTTGTGACCGATAGAGCCGGTCATGATCAGCGGTATGCAATTGACGCCACCAAATTAAAAAATGAGTTAGGGTGGGTACCCAGCATTACTTTCGAAGAAGGACTTGAAAGAACAGTTGATTGGTACCTTGCTAACGAGAATTGGTTAAATGACGTTACCTCTGGTCATTACCAGCAATACTATAACGAACAATATACCGACAGATAGAAATGTTTGGTCTTTTTAGTAAAAAAAAGCAAAAGAAAGATATCACCCTGAACTACGAATCAATCGTGGTAGATATGCATTCGCATGTTCTGCCGGGAATTGACGATGGCGCGCAGACCCCGGAGGAGTCTATAATATTGATCAGGAAAATGATGGAGCTGGGGATAAAAAAGATAATCGCCACACCCCATATAATGGCCGATTATTATAAAAACACTTCCGAAACTATCGGGGATGCCCTTAAGATACTTAAAGCCGAACTACTGAAAGAGAATATTGATATTGAGGTTGAAGCGGCCGCTGAGCATTATTTCGACGAAACATTTGAAGCCCGGGTGAATGATCATAAATTGATGATCATGGGCAATAATTATGTTCTTTTTGAACTTTCATTTATAAGTCAGCCACCCAATATGTTTACTGTTATTCAACGGATGAGAGAGTTGGGTTATCGTCCTATTCTTGCGCACCCGGAGCGCTATCCGTATATAGATATAGAACAATTACGGTCTTTAAGGGAGTGGGGATGTTCTTTACAATTAAATACCATTTCATTAACCGGCTATTATGGCAAAGAGGCCAAAAAGGTAGCTGAAAATTTGGTGGATAACTATTTGGTCGATTTCATATCAAGTGATATGCATCATTTAAGACATGCCGAAGCACTCAAAAATGCTTTAAGCACGCATTACGTAGAAAAATTGCTAAACTATTACCCGCTAAAGAATGTACTGTTGAAGTAATTTTTTTGATTTTGGATTTGTTTTTGAAATATTAAATCCGAAATCGAAAATCCGAAATAGAAATCATTCATACCGTAATGATTCAACCGGATCCAGCCTGGAAGCTTTTTTGGCAGGATAATAACCCGATATCAGCCCTATTAGCGTACATAAGGTAATAGCAGCCAGCAGCCAAAGCCAGGGAACTACAAATGTACCGCTGATATTTACCGCTATTAAATTGCCTATTGCAATTCCCAATACAATCCCGCCCGCTCCGCCAATAAGACAAATCACAATAGCTTCGATCAAAAATTGCTTGCGTATAATAGCCGGTGTTGCCCCAATAGCTTTACGTATGCCTATCTCGCGGGTACGCTCGGTAACTGAAACCAGCATAATATTCATTAGCCCAATAGCAGCGCCAATCAAAGTAATGATCCCTATAGCAGCACCTCCTATTGTCATTCCTGCAAGCTGTCCCGATAGCTCCTGCTGGATAGAATCACTCCTTGATATCTCAAAATTATCAGGGCTGGCAATATTCAGTCCGCGAATATTTCTGAAAAGCGAAGTAGCCTCGCCAATTGAGGCATCGAGCGCCTCTGGTCCCTTTACTTTTGTAGTAATAGTGAACGAGGGGTTGGTCGTGTTATTAATTTGCTTTGCTTTTAGCACCGGGATAATACAAAATTTATCACCGCCAAAACCGGCACTTGATCCCTTTGTTGCAAATACCCCTATTATCCTGAATTGATTGTTCCCGATGTAAATAGATTTATTGATGGGGTCTTCATTTTTAAAAAGGCGTTTTCTTATTTCATCTCCTATCACAACCACACCTGCGCCATGTTCGAGTTCTGCTGACGAAAAATTGCGCCCGAAAGCCAATTTATAACCTCCTGTAAGTAAATAGCTTTCGTTAGAACCTGTGACAGATATATTCGGGTTAGTTTTCTGGTTGCTGTATTTTGCTACAGCAGTTCCGGTTACGTTAAGATTAATGGCAATTACAACCGGGAGCTTAAATAGGTTTTTAAAGCGGTCGGCCTCCTCATAAGTTATAGAAGGATAAGCTTTTCTATGTCCCCCCCCACCAAAATTAAGGCCCTCGCCACGGTTTTGTAAGGTAAATGAATTGGCACCCAGCCCGGCAAACGCATCATTTGTGAATTGTTTAATTCCCTCGATAGCCGTTAAAATACCAACAAGGGCCATAATACCAATGGCAATGATCAAAGAAGTGAGGGAAGCACGCAAGCGGTTGCCGGCTATTGACTGTAAAGCTATCGCGACATTTTCTTTTAGACTGGTTTTTACCGGCATGAAGTAAAGTTAATATTTTGCTGTATGACTAACGCATGTGCCCTTTTGTTACAGATCAGAATCAAGTTATTGTTGATTTAGACTGATAAGCGAAAAGCACATGATATAATAGCATAGCATAGCTCAATTAAATGCAAATGTGTTTGACATGAGCGTATTTGGATAGGCAGGTTTGTAAACTATACTAAAGAAATTCTCGCCAGGGTTTGGCGGCTCCAATATAATATAGTAGGTATTATCTTCGGCGATCCATTTGGTGGGATACATTCTGCAGAATCGGTTATCGAAACGTTTTATCAGATCAGGCAACTCCTTTTTATCATAAGTTACCACGTAATATGTGCATAAACCATTGAAATCAAAGTAGAATACATAGTCGCCAACCACCTTTACTTTTGTGAAACATATTGCCTTTAAACCATTTTCTGTCCTAAACTCCTGGGCCGAAGCATAGGGAATATTGAAGGCAAAGTAAGATTTTATCTTATTCATATCGCTGCCCAGCGGAAATTGTGCCGAAGCGGTGACGGAAAAAGATAGCAAAAGGAAAAGCAGGATGATTTGCCTCATGTAAAAAATGAAGCAATTATCAAACCATTTTGAAGGGGATTTTGTTAGATCGTCTAATTGGCTGAATGCCAATTAGTTAAATTTAACATTTTTTGTGTTAGGCCAGAGAATTTGAACATATTTCCTGGTATTAATGTACAATAGTTTCTACATATTGGGTCTTAAGTCACTTCTAATCAGGACTTAAACCTATACCACGACTATAGCTTGTGCCCTGTTAAAAAAACTTTACCGCTGTTTGGCTCGCGTTTAAAAACTGACTTATCCCCGTTTTCTGTTTTTTCTATTTTCAGTGTCTGTGTAATATAAAAGCCCTTGTAATCCATTAAGATATTGAGGCCATCATTATTGATGGTAAGTTTAACGGTACCACCGAACATATCATTGGTTTCGTTATTGGTAACGGTAAACGTTCCCTGGTTGGCTGAAGTAAAATTAAAAGAGAAAATCTGCCCGTTGGCATTTTCATTAACTTTCTTCAATAGGAGTTCCCTGTATTCTTGAAATATGTCTTCCGGATTCGGCATAGTACTTATCTGATTATTTCATTATTAAGCCCCTCAATTATCTTTGAGGGATATCATATAAACAACAGTACCGTTGTACGGTTTTATTGAACAAAAGGATACAAAAAATTGAAGATTTTGTTGTTAAAGTGACTTATTAATCAGCGCGTTAGTGTTTTTAATTAAGATTGCATATGCTTTTCTTATTATGACAATGGCCTAAACTGTGATTTCAAAGTTCAGGAATACACTGCGATCATTACTATGAGCATACGTAAGGAACGATTAACGAAATGTTTTCACAATCCTAAACTCTTTTTAACCTTGCCGGGCAGCTTCGCTGCGATAAGCGCATGTGATTGTTTGATATAAAACCGCCATTCTTTTTCCGTTAAACTGCTAATATCACGGGCAAGCACCCACTTGTACCTGGCAATGTAGGGCTGTGGCTCCAGGCCTTCTTTAGAACTCACCTCTTCAAAATCCTCGTCGGGCACTTTAAATGAAGCTGAAGGAGGAACGCCATCCGGGTGGGTAAACAAAAAAGTTTTTCCACCCACGTTGAAACACAAATGCACGCCAAGCTTAATATCCTCGGTTACTCCGGGCAACATGTGGCAAATGGTCTGGAGGGCCTCGATCGTCATTTGAATTTATTATCTAAAAGATGTACCTTTTCGAATATAAATTTAGTTATAAATCACCTTAAATTGCTGTGCTTTTCCGGTCGTATTATTAAACGTAAAACTCTATCAGGCCAGTTACAATTATGAATAGTCAAAAAAAACTCTTTTTCGCTTATTTATTGGTTTTAGGCACACTTACGCAGGTTTTCTCACAAAGCTTGCCTGTCGCTACTATAAAAAAGATCGATAGTTTGTTTAAACAATCGGATTGGGCCACCAATCCGGGATACGCTATTGGTATTATAAGGAACGACTCGCTTATTTATGCTAAAGGATACGGGATGAGTAACCTTGAATATAGTATTCCCATCACTCCGGAAACTATTTTTCACATGGCATCTATTTCAAAGCAATTTACTGCTTATTCCATTGTTTTACTGGCCAGGCAGGGAAAGCTGAATTTGGATGACGATATCCGCAAATATCTTCCCTGGTTTCCAGACCTGAAAGTAAAGATCACCATTCGTAACCTGCTGAATCATACCAGCGGAATACGTGATCAATGGCAACTGCTTGCTATATCGGGCACAAGGCTGGACGATGTGATAACGCAGGATCAAATCATCAAAATATTGAGTAAACAACAAGCCCTCAACTTTAAACCGGGTGAGGAATACAGCTATTCCAATAGCGGTTTTACCATGCTCGCGGAAATTGTCCGGTCGGTTACCGGCAAAAGCCTGCGCAAGTTTACCGATTCGGCCATTTTCAAACCATTGGGAATGAACAATACTCATTTTCATGATGATTATACCGAAATAGTACCCAACCGTTCTTACTCTTACGAACGGAAAGGGGAAAACCACTTTGCAAACAGCATTCTCAGCTATTCTGTTGCAGGGGCCACCAGCCTGTTTACTAATATTGGTGATATGAGTAAATGGGTAATGAATTTTTATGATCACAAAGTAGGCGATCAGCAGGACATAATACAACTGACCCAAAAAGGCATACTGAATAATGGCAAAGTGCAGGATTATGCTTTAGGTATAGTTGTAGATAAATACTATGGATGGATAAGGTATTCACATAATGGGGCAGATGCCGGCTACCGCACAGCTATCACTGTTTTTCCTGATTTGAAGATGGGGTTCCTTGTTTTTAGTAACCTGGCCAATAGTGATCCCTGGAATAAAACGGATCAATTAGCAAACCTGTTTATTAAAGATCCCTCAAAGAAAAATGTGTCCGCAAAACCTAAATATACCAATCTGGACCAGGCTATTTTGGAAGACACAGTAAGCGTTAAAAAATTCATCGGCAGCTATATTGCAGACGACGGGGTACATTTTGCATTCAAACTAAAAAATAAAAAACTATACATGGACGATGATGGTAGAAACGAACTGCTGATTAAGGCCGCAAAAGATACTTTTGAACTGTTTACGAACCCGGCGATAAAGTTTGTTTTCAAGGTCAGGAACTCAAAAGAAAGCACCGTAAATGAGTATTGGCCCGGTGCCGAACGTTTGCTATTAAAGTATGATGCTGATGCAAAGCAATCCGACGAACTGTTGCGTACATATACGGGCATGTATTATTGCCCCGAACTGGATTGCAAATATGGCATAATACTTAAAGAGCATCATTTGGTATTAACCAACCCCAAATACAACGATACCAGGCTGACCTTATACAGTAACAATCACCTGACCAATAATTTTTGGTGGATGAATAATTTAATGATCCTCAGAAATAATAAAGATCAAATACAGGGTTTTGAAGTTAACTCCGGGCGGATAAGACATTTGTTATTCAAAAAGACAGAATAACGAAGTGATTAAATTTCACCCTCGCGTTTGCGAATAAACCACTCTAAACTTAACAAGACTAAGGCAAGCAAAAATATCCATTTCAGGTCTATTAAATCGCTATAGTGCTTATCCTCGTATACCACGGTTTTTATGTTTTCATTTTTGCGGATCAGGTCGGCAAGCTGATTGATTTGCGACGGGTACAGCATTTGTCCGCCAGATTGCCTGGCTAAATCAAATAACAAACGATGATCGGCGGCGCTTTGGCGGGTTTCCAGGTTCAGTGGTTTTACCGTTAGTTGTCCGTTTAATGTAAATGATTGGTTGCCCAATTTGGTGGCGGCGACGTAGGTATATTCGTCGACAGGTAAGGTTCCTGCATCCAACTGGTAACTTTGGCCGCTTCGTGTAAAAAGGAAGCTGAAATTTTTACCCGAATGGCTTTTTAATTCAATCCTGACATCCGGGGTATTTACCAATTCCAACGCATCGTTATATAGTTCGGCGTTAAGGATCACATTTTCGCCTTCATCAAAAACATTTTTAGCAGGATACACCCTGAAACGTTGCCGGTTGGTATTCGCTGTAAGATATTGAACTCCCTGTCCAAACAATTCCTCCAGTGCACGGTGGTTGCCATAGGTTTGGTATTCGGCCAGTGCCCAGCGCCAAAGGCCTTCGCCGGTAAGTACCGCTATCCTGCGACCGTTCTCTTCACTGAAAGACAATAACGGATACGACGTAGGTACTTCACCTATTTTTTGCTTTAACAATACCTGGCCGGTACCGTTGCCACTATAATTACCAAAGGGGGCAAGCAGGGGTGGGAACTGGCTAAGCTTTTTGCTGGTTGAATCGGTTAATGCAAACAGTGAAAATTCTGTTAACGGTTGCGCAAATACTTCCTGCATTTCCTCGCGGCCCGAATTGATCTGCACCGATTTTTGTTCGCTATTGAATTGTTGCAGATCAGTTTGTGCACCCGCCATATACCAAACAGGAATTTTGCTTTTTTCGATAAAATTTTGCAGGGCTCCTGAACCACTACTGGCCGATTGATACAAAATAATCAGACTGTAATCGCTCAATTTTAATGAAGGCAGATCGCTAAGCAGGCAGGTTTTTACCTCATAGTTCCTGTTGGTTTCT
>JANYAB010000290.1 GCA_025355225.1 Bacteroidota bacterium | reverse complement strand
GATTTGATGGAAATCCCTGGTTTCGCCAATATATTTATCGTCAAGGTGCCAGAAGATTTTTGTACCCGCCTGACGATGCGCTGCATTACAGATCATCCTTCCGCGACTGCCATCAGCCTCAAGCGGCACGTACACTTTGGCCCCATCTTTAGGATAGATCAGCTCCATAGGACTACTTTTAGCAGCCAGGGCGCAATCCAGCCTGTACGGTGGCAGTACATGATACTGGTAGTTTTTGGTTTTATAATAATATTCCATTGATGGCGGCAGTACGAACCAGTTTTTGGTAGTCATTTTTGCGGGCGAAGTGCAATCGCCGGTAACTTGCCATTTGCCTGTCGCATCCAGGTGGATTAGTTGGTGCCAGGGACAGATGGGGGCCTTTAACCCGCTTTTAGGTACCCACATTTCGTCTATATCTTCACAATATTCACCTGCACGGTAGCCGCTTTGGTGGCATACATTTATTTTAACCATTTCGCCTACGGGCATTTCAAACCAGTTACGCATCGCAGGCAGCAGTCTGAAGATTTCAAACAAGATAGGGGCGGCCGTATTTATACCGGTCAGATCAGGGCGGCCTTCGCCATCGGTATTACCCACCCAAACACCCACCACGTATTTTGGTGTTACGCCAATAGCCCATCCGTCGCGGAAGCCAAAGCTGGTGCCGGTTTTCCAGGCCACACGCTGGCTCGAACTAAATTGCTGCCATACCATTTCTTCACCCGGCCGCATCACTTCCTCCATCGCCTGAAAAGTATAGAATATAGAACCGGCATCCAGCAAGCCAGACTTTTGCAATTGGGGTTTCCTCGCCGGCTGAACCGCATATACCGGGCTATGATAATCTGCAGTATCGTACTTCCCGTTATATTTTGTGTAATGATTTAATACCCTCGCCATGTCTGCATACGCCCCGGTCAACTCCCACAGAGTATTTTCCCCTCCACCCAAAATAAGAGATAATCCATAATGATCGGCGGGTTTTTTAAGCGTGGTGATACCTGCTTTCTGCAAAAAATCATAAAAACGTTCGTATTTGAATTGCTGCAACATTTTAACAGCGGGAACATTCAATGAACGTGATAAGGCCCTCGATGCAGGTACCGCGCCATCATAGCCCAGGTCGAAATTTTCAGGATGATAACCTGCTATTTGTGTCGGAATGTCCGGGATAAGGCTGTTAGGCAATATCAACCCGTCATGCAGCATAGACGCGTACAAAAGTGGCTTTAAAGTGCTGCCGGGACTGCGGGGGGCATTTACCACATCCACGTCGCTTTCCATTTCGGGGTCTTCCGGATGGGCAATATTACCAGCGTAAGCGATGGCAGCCCCGGTTTCAACATCAAGTACTACGGCAGCTATATTGTTGATGTCATTGGCTTTTAAAACGGAGTGATGCCTCTCCAGTATATCGTTCACTTGTTGCTGGAGATTTGACTTTATGCTTGTCCTGATTCGGGTATCACCGTTTTTGTCATTTTGGTGATCAGCTTTAAACCGTTCCAGCAGGTGCGGGGCCGATTGCGGGAGGGGCATAGGCCGATCTGGTACAGGTTCTAATTTTGCCAATGAAGCTGTTGTGCTGTCGATGATCCCCTGCTTATTCAATTTATCAAGCAGTTGATTCCTTTTTTTGAGCAATATTTGCCTGTTTTTGCCCGGATGTACCAGCGATGGCGAATTGGGGAGCACGGCCATAGCGGCCATTTCGCCCCAGGATAATTTATCAGGACTTCGGCCAAAATAGCGCCAGGAAGCTGCGTCAAGCCCGATAACATTGCTTCCAAACGGTGCATTGCCTGCATAAAGCGCCAATAGCTCATTTTTATTGTAGCGGAATTCGAGCCTTAGGGCCATAAATATTTCGCCCAGTTTGTTCCAAAAGGTGCGGTTATGCCTGGTTGCCAGGCGAACTACCTGCATGGTTATCGTGCTGCCACCGCTTACCACATGCCTTGCCCTGATATTTTGTCGGAGTGCCCGGCTAAAAGCCAGTATGTCGAAGCCAGGATGATGTTCAAACCGTTTATCCTCAAAGGCAATAATGCATTGTTTGAACTTTTCGGGTACATTGGGGTTGTAGGGGAAATGCCACTGGCCATCAGCCGCTATTGCCGCGCCTAATAGTTGCCCCTGATCGTCGTCAATTACATAGGATGTGGGTGTATTAAAAAGTTGCCGGGGCAGGCAAAAGCAAAACCATAGCACTAATGCAAGCGAAAAAGCAAGTAATATGATTATTTTCGGTTTCTTTAAGTAATTTTTAACACGTTTCAGCACAGAAGACAAGGTTAACATGAAAATAGAAAAATTATCGATCATTATTCCTGCCTACAACGAAGGTAATACTATACACCTGATACTGGATAAAATTAAATCCGTTAAATTGATTGATAATATACAAAAAGAAATAATAATTGTAAATGATTGTTCAAAAGACCATACTGAACAGGCTATCGATAAATATCGGTCGGCCAACCCTGAACTGAACATAAAATACCACAAGAATGAATATAACAAAGGCAAAGGTGCATCCCTGCACATCGGTATCGCCTTGGCAACGGGCGAATACCTTATTATCCAGGACGCAGACCTCGAATATGACCCAAACGAATATAACGACTTGCTAAAACCCGTTTGCGGGGGCTTCGCCGATGTGGTTTACGGCTCCCGATTTATGGGCAGCAATCCGCACCGGATACTGTTTTTCTGGCATACCATAGGTAACCGCTGGTTAACATTCCTCTCCAACATGTTCTCTAACCTGAACCTAACCGATATGGAAACCTGCTATAAGCTTTTTGATACTAAAATGATCCAATCCGTCAAACTCAGCGAACAACGCTTTGGTTTTGAGCCTGAGATTACTCAAAAAATCGCGCGTATACCTCACATAAGAATATACGAAGTGGGCATTTCTTACTACGGCCGAACTTACTATGATGGTAAGAAAATAGGATGGAAGGATGGGGTGAGGGCTATTTATTGTATTTTTAAGTATGGCCTTTTCGGAGCGAAATAAATGATTTAGTTGATTAAGCTAACCACTCACCTAATCAACTAAATCAACTCATTCAACCAATAACCTACTTTACCACCTCAACCCACTGTCCTTTCTCCAAAGCACTAATTGTCACATCATACATCGCCTCACAATAGGCAGACGGTAGATAGTATTTACCTGCATACGCAGCGTTAAGCATTACGTAGTAGGTTACTTCCTTGCCTTCGGCTAAACTGAAAAAGGTATTTACCCTGTCGTCCCTGATATCCCGGTAATTGGATTCGGATGATTTAAATGCCTCTTCAGTTTCCATCATCCGGGTATTTAATATTTCCCATCCCGATGGGAATATTTGCGTTAAGGCCAGGTTGTCATAACGACCCCTGTGCCCTGGGTTTTTGATATTTACCTGTGCCACAAAATCGGTGCCCTGCACTAGTTTTGCCGGGTCGATCTGTTTGCCGCCCAGGGTGAAATAACCAACATGCATTTCTAATACATCCGGTTTGCGAACGGATTGAACGTCCTGACCAGAGGTTGGTTGACCACGCTGCACCAGCCTGACATATAATTTATTGGTGCCGTTATCCTTAATGGTTACTTTGCCGCCATTAGCTGCCAGCCTCGCCTGCCAGAAATACGATTTTGAATTAACAGTGGCTGAATTATAAACGAATTGCAGCTTACCAGCCGACCTGTTTTCGCCGCAATACTGTGCAATTGCTATAAGTGCGTAAGCAGTAGTTTGGGTGCTGTACCAATCATCCTCAGACAGGTGTGCCGCTATCGTTCGCAGTAAGGTTGACGCTTGTTGCTGTCGACCGAGCAGGGTCAGCGTCTCCAGGATCATCGCCTCGTCGCGAAGGTCGGAGCCATAGGTTCCGTACATCAAATTGTATGGCTTAATGATAGTTGGCAAACCTGCGATCATTTGCAGACCAATTTCCGGCTGTCCTGCAAGTTTATAAGCAGCCGCCAGTTGCCATTTGGCTTCGATGCTTATATACTTGAACTCCCTTAACCTGTTCATCGCCCCAAGCTCCGGCGACCTTGCTAAAGCCAAAAGATATAAACGGTAGGCCTGAATTAGATCGGCACCGTAAAAACTACGGGAATCTGGTGCCCAGGTAACTGCCTTTAGTTTCTGATATTTTTTCCATTGTTCCAGAAAACCAATGGGTAAAGAATAGCCTTTGGCCTGGGCTGCCAGCATAAAGTGGCCCGCATAATTGGTTCCCCACTCATCCGCCTCGCTGCCGTCGGGCCAGTAACTTAAGCCACCCCCGGAAACCTGGAAAACATTCAGCCTGCTTATCGTGGCTTTGATGTTGCGTTCCGTTTCCGTTTTTTGCTCAGATGACAAGTCAACCATCTGACTTAAATACAATTGCGGGAACGCCGATGAGGTGGTCTGCTCCACGCACCCATACGGATACTCGATCAGGAAATCCAGGCGTTTGGTAAGGTTTAAAGGTGGAATATTGGCGACCTCCAATGTTGCCCTGTTGGTACCTGCCATACCGATTGGGGAGTAAGCAGTCGTCCACACTTCACCTGGATTCAACTCCTTTTCTATTATTTTGGTTACCGGCGGGTTGGGATTGCGGATGTTCAGTTCAACATCAAAAGTGGCCGTTTCGCTTCCACTTTTGGCGACTATTTTCACTTTTCCAACGCCGACAAAATCTTTTACATCGAGGTCAAAAGTTACCAATTGGTCGCCTGTTTTTGTAAAAGTAACCGACTTGCTGTTATTACCGCCAAGGTTGCTAAAGGCATTTGACTGCACACTAACGTTGACTGTTTTAATATTGTTCTCTAAAGCAAAAACGGTCACAGGCAACTGTACCTTTTCCGATGGCCCCAATACGCGGGGTAATGTGGCCAATATCATCAGCGGTTTTTTAACAGCCACCGTTTTTTCGGCAAAGCCGTAACTGCCATCATGCCCGGCAATCACCATGGCCTTAACCGATCCAATATATTGCGGCAAGGTGAAGCGTTGTGTTTGTTTTTCGCCTTTATCCAAATGGAACGGCCCCAGAAACTTCACAACCGGTTTGAAGCGGTTGACGGATACATTTTTGTTGGCCCCGCCGGTACCGTCACCACCGATGCTCAATATCCGTTCCAGCCCCCCGCCATAAGCACCAATTACATAATCGAACAAGTCCCAGGTTTTGACCCCAAGCGCTTCGCGGGCATAAAATGTCTCGTGAGGGTCGGGGGTTTTATAGTTGGTGATATCCAGCAGTCCTTCGTCTACAATAGCAATGGTATAAGTCATTTCCTTGCCGGATGCTTCTGATACCGTAATAGATGATGGCGTTTCGGGCCGGAGTTTTGCAGGAAGGCCGATCACCGGTTTAAGTATGGTTTCCGGGTTATTAACAGTTAATGGGATAGCGCCATACATCCGTATCGGCAGATCATTTACCGTTTGTGAATGGCGCTGTAACAGGGTTACATTGACAAAAATATTGGGCGCCATGCTTTCATCGATCTTAAAGCTGTATTGGGTTTGCCCTTTTTTGGTATCTATCCAGGTTGTTTTTAATACTTTGCTGCCATTTTCAAAGCTAATCAACGCGCGGCCGTCAGCACCGGTAGGAATAGTCAATGTGGCTTGCTCACCAACCTTGTAGCTTGTTTTGTCTGATGTGAAGGAAAGCATAGCGGCTTCGGTCGGGTTGGTCTGCTGCAATCTTTCCGCCCAGTTTGACCAATCGACATAGACTATTTTTCCGGTGGAATGGCCGGTTTCAGCGTCTTTCACTTTTATAAGATAGCGGCCCCAATCGTCAACATGCAAATTCCATTTCCCATGCCCGTTGATTAGTCTGATCGTCTCCGTTTTAATTAGCTTATTGAATTTATCCTGGGTAAAGTTGCTCATTTCATCGCCGGTTTGATCCCACCACCAGCGCCACTGAACTTTGTAAAGTTCCAATTCTACATTTCGGGTACCGGCGAAAGGATTGCCTTTGGTATCCACATCCGCAATATCGATCTGGTTATCTTTTCCTATAACCAGCATCTCTGAGAGGCCATTCCCCTTCGGGGTTTTTATACCCACATAGCCTGGGTAAACATTGTAGGGCAACGAAAGCGTCTGTAAGCTGAAATTACCACCCGGTTCAAATACTTTTACCACGAAATTGGCTTTTAACTGTCCGGGTGCCTGCTTCTCCACAGCAATATCCGCATTAACGGCCGCTGTGCCATTGGCATTCAGGCGACTATCAAATACGGTTTGTGTTTGGGTGTTGAATGCAAGGGTGGGGTCGTCAAAAACGTAATCAGGGTAGTTTTTGAAGCTTGTTTTTTGTGCCGATAAAAAGGCATCCACCTTGGCTTTCAAATTTTGAGCGATCCCCCCAAAAAGCCAGTGGGCCTCCAACGTGCCATTGGTACTGCTGCCCTTTACCAGTTCAGTTGCACCGCCAAAGCTTAAATTCAGCTTCAGCCTGTTAGGCATAATTGTCTCTATTTTTATCTTCTTTTCAAACGATGCCCCGCCGACCTTTACTTTGGCCGACCAGTTACCGGTCCGTGAGGACGTTTCGGTAGCAGTATGGAAGCTATAAAATCCATCCACGGATTTGGTTTGTGTAATGCGCTTATACAATTGTCCGTCGGGATTAAATAATTCAAACTCAACGGGATGATCGGCCGGGAGCGTTTTCAGCTTATCCTCTAAAATAAATGAAAGGAAAATGGAATCTCCGGGACGCCAGACACCGCGCTCGCCGTAGATAAAGCCTTTTAGTCCGCTTTGGATCTCGTCACCCCCAACGTTAAAACGCGACAGGGGCAGGGAACTTCCATCATCTAATTTCAGATAACCTCTTTCAGCGCCGCGTTTGGCTACCAGCAGGTAGGGTTTGCGCTTCAGCTCAAACTTAGCCATTCCCTGCGCATCGGAGGTGGTTTTGTACATTACCTGTTTCTGAAAATCCAGCAGCTCCAAAGTCACGCCCGGCATAGGCTTGGCGCTTAATATGCTGGTCACTGCCACCACCATACTATTGTCATTGCCTCGCTTGGTAATTAAACCGATGTTTGAGGCAATAATATTTCGCTTTGCCCAGCGATCTTTGGTATAATAAGAATTGGTGCAGGGGTCAAACCTTTCGTTCCATTTGTAATTATCCGGGTAGTAATTATCATATCGCTTCCAGAAATCATCATCTTCATCTTTTACCTTACCGATATTGCCACCTTCATATTCACCCTCTTCCTCATCATTATCCTTACCGTCATTTTTCTTGAGTACCGGCGAACCCAGGCTACAATTGTATATGGAATATTCTTTCCTGAACCCTATTATTACCCGGTAAATGGCCCCGGGTTCAGCCTTTAATAACTGGTCGATATCCAGCATAAAACGATTCTTTTTATTCAGGTTAAGGCTTTTATCCTGGTCTAAGCGAATTGTTTTTTGTATGATAGGCTTGCCGACAGTGCGCAAATCAACCCCACCATCAAAGCCATTGCTTTGAAAATACTGGGGAACATTGTTCTCATATATTTTTACAATACTTACGTCAACGGCATTTAAATTGACCGCCTCGAATGGCATTGCCAGCTTACCTGAATCAGGAAGTATTACGCCTTTGCCCGGGATGGTAACCGAAGGCAAGCGATTTTCGAAAAATACATTGGCACTGTACGCTTTTGTTATTTTTTTGTGGGAGATATTTTCAACGCCTTCATTCACGAAAGCGCTATAATTACCGTTCAGACGCTCCGGGGCATAAACTTTAACGGTGCTGCCATCAATGGTGTAAGCAGCATCCTCTACATTCTTTATGCCGACCAAACCCTTTAGTTCCTGTCCCACCATAATAGCATCCGAGAACTGCACCAGCACATATTGGTCCTGATCCTGTACCGCCGTTATAGCCAGTACCTTAAAATCCCCTATAGCAGGTATTTGAAAATCCTGACTGCCTTTTTTATCAACATTTAAACTGCTGCCGTCCCAGTTAACAGAAAGCGGGTTTACTTTGTCAGCCGAC
>JANYAB010000249.1 GCA_025355225.1 Bacteroidota bacterium | reverse complement strand
GGTAGTCATGATAGTCATTACACTCTTTGTCGTTACAGGTCAGCAACCGCCATTTGTATCCCTACAAACGTAAACAAAGGCTATTTCTTTTGAAAAGCAGGGCTGTGCCGTTGTGTCCAGGTGGCCCCGTTATCCCATCGGATTAAATCAGCTATTGATCAATATTTCCTTAGCCATGATCATGGGGACGCTAATGTATTTCTTCTCCATGTAATTGATCACCTTGTCTAATACTTCGCGCGATTGCTTATCCAAACCCTGCACTTCTTCTGCAAAAACAGAGTTAATGGCATTATTCCGTATCTCCTTTATCTTTTCGGGCACCTCGCGCATGGCCACCTCAATGCGGCGTTGTTTTAGCAGTGGTAAAAACTCAGAAATATTTTGTTCGATGATCTTTTCGGCATGTACTTGCTCCTGGTAACGCTCCTGCAGGTTGTTTTTTGCAACCTCGTTCAAGGAACACACCTCAATAAAATTAACCGGATAGGTAGTTAAAACTTCGGGCGCAGTATCATTTGGAACAGCCAGGTCGATAATGGTTTTTTTATCGGTTTCGCCATTCAATAAAGTCTGGTAGATTTCAGTAGTGATGATGGGCTGTACCGAAGAAGTACAGGTGATGATGACATCGAAGCCCTTGTTATAACTCTTTAGCGCCTCCAAATCAAATGCTTCTCCGCCCAGGTCAGCAGCCAGTTGCTGTGCTTTTGAAAGCGTACGGTTAAATACAGCAAAATTTGAAAACTTATGCTTCTGAAGATATTTTGAAATATTGTAATTGGTTTCCCCTGCACCTATGATTAAAACGCGCGCGTTCGAAAACAACTTAAGGTCCTTAAGCTTACGGTAAGCCAATGAAACTACGGAGATAGGATTGCGCGCTATATTGGTTTGGGTATAAACTTCTTTTGCGGTTTTTACAACGGTGTTCATTACCATGCGCAAATAGTCATCGGTTAGGCCAGCTTCTTTGCAGCTTTCATAAGCCTTGCGCATCTGCGGCAAAATTTCTTTTTCGCCAACTACCAGGCTTTCTAACGAACATGATGTCCGGAGTAAATGATTCAGCGCTGCATTGTCTTCATAGATCAAAGCGCCCCTCAGAAACACATCCATGTATTTTGAGCACACTCCAATATCAAGCGCATTTATAAATTTTTCGGCAAAGGCTTTATCTACTACCTGGTTTGTAGCCATTATAAATTCTACCCTATTACAGGTTGCCAAATAAAATATCTCAGGAATGTGAAATTGAGCTTTTACCTGTTGAAGTTTAGTAGTCAGATTTTCCTGGCAAATCACCAATTTCCCCAATTCCTTCAGTTCGATTTGTTTATGCGTGAAAGCAATGACTTTTAGATACTTCAAAGTAGTTTAAATTTTGACCCTACAAATGTAATACGATAAAAAGGATGCAATGTCAACCCTTTGTCAAACACGTCAATTTAGAATGTTTATAAATTATGGCGTTATTGCGTTTAAAACCACATTTGGGTAATACGGTTAATGGATAAATACTGCTCCATGGCGATTTGTGCAGGTAAGATTAGCGTATCATTTGTAAAGTAACAAGCGATGTAAATATTAAACAGGCAGATGGTGGCAAAACAAGTTTATTATTTAATGAATCAAAGGCTTAGCCTCGGCCAATATTGTAACAACGGATTTTAATCCGTTGAAAGGAAAGTGAAAAAGTAAAAGAGCCGTCGGCTCGGTCAATATAATGAGGCATTTGCCAGTTCTTGGGCAACAAGTCAAATACCAATAAAACTTGGCAGTAGGCCATGAGCCGTGCCTACAGCACTTATCATTGCCGGACATATCTTCAACGGATTAAAATCCGTTGTTACAAGATATTCGAGCCGATGGCTCTTTAAGAAAAAGGATAAATTATATGGTGTAGCTTACCTTAAATAGAAATCTAAAAACCAAACATTCGTCATAGAGCCAATTTTCCTATATTGAGCTGTGCAAATACTTAAAAAGATCAGCCTCGTAATCCTTATCCTATTCTACCTTGTGGCCGGTATTAATCATTTCCATAGCCCGGATTCTTACCTGCGTATTATGCCGGATTATTTTCCATATCCAACTGTTTTAAACACGTTGGCCGGATGCTTCGAGATATTATTCGGCCTCTTGCTCATACTGCCAAAAACCAGGCCCTTTGCGGCATGGGGTATTATTTTAATGCTGATCGCATTTTTGCCCGTCCATATCAGCATGATCGGTGATGCGCCCTTGAAGTTAGGTAGATTAATTGTGACCCCATTGATCGCCTGGGTGCGATTGGTTATTTTACAGCCGTTATTGATTTTGTGGGCCTGGTGGTATGGAAAGGTGAAAGGTAAGTTGGTAAAAGCAGAAGGATTTTAAAGTGCATTCGTTACATTAGCCAATAATATTTACGAAAATGCTGATACGCAGAGTTGAACCGAAACGATATATCGGACCCAGAATTGTAGCTACTCTGATCGATTATGGGATTTATACTATCTTATTTTTTATTTATATCTATTGTTTTGGCAAAGAAACGGATACCGGAAGTATGGAAGTAACAGGAATACTTACGTTACCAATTCCAATATTTTGGGTTTTATACTTCGTGGTTTTAGAAGCATCTAACCAGACAACGCCCGGCCATGATATTTGCAAGTTGATCGTAGTCAAAGCAAGCGGCGAAAGAATTACTTTTTCTGATGCTTTTAAACGCCGGGTTTTAGATATAATTGATATTTTCTTTTATGGAATACCCGCTCTTATCTGTATCAGCAACACACCTAAGTATCAACGATTAGGTGATCTGTTTGCTGATACTTTGGTAGTTAAAAAATCAGATGTTACCGAAACTGAAGTTGTATTTTAATTGATGATCGAAAAGAAAATATTTACTATCGTTTGTATTATGACAATACAAAAGCGTCACTTGTCGTAACTTTATAATATTTATATTTGCATTATGACAAGCTTAACTGTTAAAATTCATAACGAACAGGAAGAAAAGGTTTTATTGGCTTTTTTAAACAGTTTAAACTATGAATATGATGAAGATTTGATTGATGATAAAACGGATACAACTGAATACCTTTTATCTGGCGAGGCCATGAAAAAACATTTGGAGCAAAGCATGAAAGAAGCAGAAGAAGGGAAAGTAAAATCTATTTCAATAAATGATTTGTGGAAATAGTTTATACCGAATCCGCACTATCTGACTTAGCTTTTTGGAAAAAATCGGGAAATCTAAAAACTCAATCCCGCATCGCTCAATTACTTCAATCCATAAGTCTGGATCCCTTTAAAGGCATAGGCAAACCCGAGCTTTTGAAACATCAATTATCAGGAACATGGTCACGACGAATCACTCAGGAACACAGATTGGTTTATAAAGTAGATAAGGATGTTATTACAATCATTGCATTAAGGTATCACTATCTATGATCAAAAAAGAAATTTTCACTATACCCGGCGCCAAAGGCAGAAATATGTTGATGGACCTTACCTACGACGATAGCAACACTAAAGCACCGCTGGTAATTTTCGCGCATGGGTTTAAAGGGTTTAAAGACTGGGGCACGCACAACCTAATGGCATACCATTTTGCTGAAAACGGCTATCGCTATTTAAAGTTCAATTTTTCGCACAATGGCACCACATTGGACAAACCGATTGATTTTGCCGACCTGATCGCTTTTAGCGAGAATACATTTTCGATAGAACTGGATGATTTAAATGCAGTTATAGATTTTGCCTGCAATGGTTCGTCCATACCAACTGCTAAGGGGGTAAACCTCATCGGGCACAGTATGGGAGGCGGTATCAGTATTATAAAAACAGCCGAAGATAAACGGATAAATAAGCTGGTTACTATGGCTTCTGTTTCCGGTTTCCGCAACCTTTGGCCTCAGCAGGCGGAGGCCCAATGGAAGATACAGGGCATAATGTATATCCATAATATGCGCACCGGGCAGCAAATGCCATTAAAATCAACGTTACTTAACGATCTTGATGCGCATCCGGAACGGTTAAACATAATTGAAAAAGCTGCCGCAATTCGC
>JANYAB010000211.1 GCA_025355225.1 Bacteroidota bacterium | reverse complement strand
CCGAATTGGTGCTGGTATTCCAATGGTTCAACCCCTTTGCCTGGCTCTATCGCGGTGAGTTGGAAAACAATCTGGAATTTTTGACCGATGAAGCGGTGCTCGACCGTAATCCGGTAGAAAAATCGAGTTATCAAATGAGTTTATTAAAAGTATCGGCGCCGCATCTGGCGCTAAGTGTCACAACCAATTATAATCAATCGCTCTTAAAAAAACGAATAGTCATGATGAACGCTAAGAAATCAAATATCCACACGATGTGGAAATATTTCATCCTGCTGCCATTAATGGGCGGCCTGGCCTGTGCATTGAACCAAACCGTTGCATTTAGCCAAACAGTGAAAAAAACGACAAAAACCCAGAAGCATACTGCACCAACCAATCGCAATTGGGGATCGGAAGACAGGACTGAGGGATCGTGGTTTGCTACGATTAAGGGAGAGAAAGTGCGCATTGAATTCAGAAATGATGAGGATGATCACAACTGGTCAAATAACGACAACTTCCTGTTGAGCGAATTCTCTGCCTTACCAAAAGATCAAAAGGGGGAGTTTACGCTGAAACGCGAAGCCGGGACTATGCTGTTTAGTGGCAAATTTGATGGTAACCAGGGATATGGCCATTATAAATTTACGGCAGACAAAGAGTTCCGTAATTATTTAAGTAAAGAAAGGATATCCGAAATTGAAGATAATGATGAATTCGCTTTTTTTACACTGAATATTACAAAAGAATATGTGACAATGCTAAAAGATAATGGCTATGCCCATCTTTCAAAAAACGATCTGATATCAATGGCAGCCCTTAAAGTGGATGCACGGTTCATTAAAGAATGGAAAGGAAATGGCTATAAGCTGGATCCCAATGAATTGGTATCAGCAAAAGCTTTAGGTGTCAATGGCGAATACGTTAGCGAAATAAAAAAGGCGGGTTACCCCAATATTACCTTTAACCAGTTGATCAGTTTTAAAGCACAAGGCATTAACGGACAGTATATCAGTAGTCTTAAAAAGGCCGGTGGAAAAAATGAAAAAGGAAATGGAGAGATTCCATTACCATCAGCCGACGACATATCATCGTATAAAGCCCTTAATGTTGACTCCGACTATGTTAGTGGTCTTAAAAACGCCGGATATTCCAATATCGCTTATAACGAGCTTACCAGTATGAAGGCTGTGGGCGTTACGCCGGAATATGCAAAAAGCCTCGCTGCAATAGGATATAAGAATGTATCGGCAAATGAACTGGTATCATTAAAATCATTGGGGATTACCGCGGAATATGTCAAAAGCTTCCAGGCTGTGGGCTACAAAGATATACCGGCAAATGAGCTAATGTCTGTAAAGTCACTTGGCATAACGCCTGATTATATTAAAGGCTTTGAAGATATGGGATATAAGGATATTTCCATTAATGAATTAGCATCTTTAAAATCGCTCGGTGTTACCCACGAGTATATAAAAAGTTTTGAGGCAGTCGGTTATAAACAGATCCCGATCGATGAATTAAGCTCGTTAAAAGCATTGGGTGTTACCCCGGGATTTATCAAGGGCTTTAAGGATCTGGGTTACAATGTTTCGCTAAATGAGGCGACCTCGCTAAAAGCAACCGGCGTTACCCCAGCTTATGTAAGCGCTATGAAAGCCAAAGGGTTTAATTCTAAAGACCTTGACAAATATATACAGTTGAAAAACGCGTTCAACTAATCAATATTAACCAGCTTAGAAAGTTTTAAGGCTTTAACAAACTTAGTGTCGAATACTTCGAAGTTTTAAATCCGCTGTGATGTTAATAAGTAAAACCGCAGGCGTACTTTTTAAGTTTTACTTTATTAAGACCACATAAATATTAAAATATGAGTATTTTAATTGTATTTATAGTTGTTGTTTTAGTTTGTGCTGCAGTTATAATGATCACCATGCAAAATGCGAGGCATTAGTAATTCAGTATCCTGTAGCTTAGTGCAACGTTTCGGTTTTATCTGAGTCTTTTAGGTAAACCAAACTTGCTTTATGAAGTATTTTATTCTGCTGCTTTTTATTATCTGTCAAACGTTTGTGGTTCTTGCTGGTGGCAATGAAAAAAACAGGCAATCTCTCGTTCAGTCAAACGCGGCGGTGCCGGATACTTTTATCTATCGCCGGATCGGAAAGGTTTCGTTAAAAGCATATGTGTTCAGACCGGCGACTGCCGGCAATGCTCGCCCGGCAATTCTATTGTTTCACGGCGGGGCCTGGAGATTGGGGGAGGCTGCCTGGACTTTTCAAAGGGCAAAAGAATTTGCTGGTAAAGGACTCGTCGCTATTTCTATCGAATATCGTTTGGCCAATGACGGATTAACGCCCATTGATGGGGTGGAAGATGCTTGTACAGCTTTTGCATGGGCCCGTAGCCAGGCTAAAGAACTGGGTATCGATATCAATCGGGTTGCAGGATATGGAGTTTCTGCGGGAGGACACCTGGTTGCAGCTGCTGCAACATTACCCTTGGCTAATAACAAAAAGATAAACGAAAACTCACGCCCTAATGCCCTCTTGCTTTATTCTCCCGCGCTTAATATGGGCCATGATCCCTATTTTGTTGGTCTGATTGGGGGGAAAGGCGATCCTGTAAGCTATTCTCCGTCAGCGCATATTAGCAAAAAGCTGCCCTCAACATTAATAATTCAGGGCGAAAAAGACAGCATTGTGTATGCCACAGATGCACTGTCTTTTCGTGATGCTGCAATCAGAGCCGGAGCAAAGTGTGTATTATATTTATACCCTGGTGTTGGCCATTTGTTAACGAGAAATATCAAAATCCAATACAAAGATTTTGATGCAGACCCCGCAGATCAGGCAGACGCACATCAAAGAGAAGATGACTTTTTAGTGTCTATTGGTTATATAAGGAAGTAAACGTTTATGGAATTATTAATAATCCATCACCTCGCAGTCAAACCCCGCAGTTTGTAAAAGTGATTCTACCGAACCTGGATTCAATTCAGTTGCTACAATACGCAATACTTTATCGCAATCGTCCAAATCGAAGTTCCACTGTTGAATTGTCGGAACAGAAGTTAGTAAGGGGCTAACCTTACTAACTTTTTTCTTACTGGTTACATTTGTTTTAAAAACTAATATTTCCATTGTGCTTCTTATTTAATGTTTAAAGCCTAATAACCATCGACCAAGTCTGAATTGGACAAAATTATTATATTTTTATTCTACAGGCTTTGAAGTATCTTCTGCAGCCTTGGCAGTGTTACCAGCAGGTTGTTCCCAATCGAAGTCGCTGCGGTGCCTGCCCCAGTTTCCGCAACGGGATTGCATCTCTTCCTTGAATTTCTGTCTTTCTTCCGGGCTCATATTCTTAAAACGATCCATACGGTTACGCATCCACGGAGCGCCCCTATGCCCCCCTCCTCCAAGTCCAAACAGTATTTTGGCTAAAATGAACAGCCATAATGCCTGCCAAAAATCAATAGTGCCGGTATGCAGTATGACAGGGAAAAAGTGGTTCCATGCCTGCATTATTATGTAGCCGATAAGGGCGCCCCCGCCCAAAGCTAAAAATGGAATAAAAAGGAATTTCTTTTTGAATTCAAATTTCCCTCTATAAGCTGAATCTCTCATGTTTTTTTAATTTAATATTCTGTAATTTCTTCATATAATTGTTTAAGGCGTTTGCGCAGATGAAGTACCGCGTACCGCTTTCTTGATACAAGCGTTTGAATATTTTCGCCTGTTTTTTCTGCTATTTCTGCAAAGGGGATATCATCGAGCTCCTGCCATATAAAAACCTGCTTTTGCTCTTTTGGCAGTTCATCCAGCGCCAAAAATAATTGCTCCCAAAAAAGGTTGCGTACATATTCCGTTTCTGGTGTAGTACCTTCGGTGAGCAGGATCGCCCTGAAGTCGGGCTGGTCATCATCTTCGTCCGTGCCGTCAGGCGAGTTCAGATCGAATAACTCTTCCGATTTTTTCCTGTTCTTATCAATGATCTTGTTTGTTGCCACCCGGTAAAGCCACGCGCCCGTTTGTTCTATAGGTTCGGCGTTAA
The DNA here is from genome assembly GCA_025355225.1 of Bacteroidota bacterium. Lineage (GTDB taxonomy): Bacteria > Bacteroidota > Bacteroidia > Sphingobacteriales > Sphingobacteriaceae > Mucilaginibacter. The sequence continues at coordinate 270 of JANYAB010000211.1, read as the reverse complement.
CCACGGCGCTTAGCTGGTACCAAACATCCTGCAGAATGTCCTCGGCATCGGCGTCGTTTTTTACTCTCCGGCGAATAAAGCCCAACAAGCCCTTACCATACGCTTTTATTGATTGTATGATGTGGTTGTTTTTTTCTTCGGGCATTACGGCGGCGATCAATTTATTTCTCCTTTAAAGGTAGAGACGATTGACACAAGAAAACATTTTAAAAAAAATAAAAAATGTTTTAGAGAGTTGTCTGAACTATGATATATAGGATTTAAAGATTG
>JANYAB010000538.1 GCA_025355225.1 Bacteroidota bacterium | reverse complement strand
GGGGCGTCTGCTGTTAAATATCAAAGATGAACTGAACAACCGTATAAAAAAGCTGAACGCTCCCGACCTGACCTACCAGTTCAGAAGTGTGTTTAAATTACTGAGTGATACCGAAAAAAACGACGACGACTGGAAGAACTTTGCTATTTATTTTGACGAGGTACACAATAATTTCTTGTCGACCATGAAAGCAAAATTTCCCGCACTCAGTTCTACGGATCTCAAGCTATGCGCCTATCTCCGGCTCAATTTGTCATCCAAGGAAATAGCACAACTGCTCAATATCTCGCTAAAAGGGGTTGAAATTAGTCGTTATCGCCTCCGCAAAAAATTACAGTTATCTACGGATGTTAATCTTTATGATTTTCTGATAGATCTTACAAATCCATCTCATTAAAGTCTTTATTGCTGTTACTTGCTTCCCAGCCATAAAATGGCATCCTCAAATAGTCGGTTCTGGATGTCAAAAGTCATTACTTTATCGCCATGGCCCATATTCATATACAGCATCTTATACTTGGTATTTGTCCATACCACGGGGATATCGCCGCTTTTGATCAGGTTCTTTTTACCCAGAGGATAATTAGCCGGGTCAAGTGTCACCAATACTTTGATGTCTTTATTATCACGCGGATTTGGTTTCCAGCCATACCATTCATTAATAGGGGCGATATAGGTTTTAGGCAGTCGTTTTGTTGCAGGATGCGTATTATCGTCAACAATCAATTTTGCAGGCAACGGTGGCCAGTTGTTATTGTAGAATACTGCGCCCAGGAAATCGACAAACCAAGGCCATTTGGTATACTTATCGTTATACCCTGAAACGTGAAAACCAAGCCAGGCACCACCGTTGGTCATAAATTTTTCGAAAGCCCTTCTTTCCGCTTCATTATGCGGAAACTCATTGATCCACATTATTACCTGGTAATTTTTCAGGTTTTCGTCGTCCAATTTCTCCCAATCGGTAGTGGTATCGAACACGAAGTTTTTTTCGGCCGCCAATTTGGTGTAGAATTGTATGGCATCCCTCGCAAAATCGACATGGTCTGTTTCGACCGTGGTGGTGTAAAGCGCCAGCACTTTGAATTTAGGCGATTGAGCAAAACTTAGTACGCAGAACGTAAGCAATACAAGCACAGTAACCGCAGTTTTTCGTAAAATATGTTTCATGGGAATTTTTTAATTGGGCTATTTACTCATTGCTGTTTCAAGGGAGTTCAGCGTCTCGTTAATATTCTTATCAAGCTTGCTAAAAAGGGTTTTATCCTCGGCCGACCATGGCTTGCCCTGCCTGAAATCCCACCAACGGTATTCTATTTTTGAATATTCATTTGAGATACCGGCCTCAATGGGTTTTTCATAAAACTCGTATGCCTTCAGCTCATAAGTGGCGTTGTGTACAATGATATTTACCCTGAACCTGATCCAGTAATAATTGCCCGAATTGCTGGTTACAATCTTAAAAATACCGGTCCCCAATATTTCGCCTTTCTTATCATCGCTGATATCGATGCTTTTTTCCGGGTATGGGAAAGCGTCTTTAAACCAATTTGAGGCGCGGCTGAATAACTCCTCCTTTTTCAGTTTAGCATCCAGCGAATAAGTGTTGTCAAAATATATCTTCCCGTCGCGCATTTGCATGGTCAACGGTTGGGTGTCGCTTTGCGCCACAACCATCCCCGGTACCAGGATAAGCGCAACGATAACCAGCTTTTTTAGTGTGATCTGCATAGCTTTAGGTTTAATCTATTTCCCGGCCGCCCAGAAAATAGCGTTTTTAAATAATGTTGTGTAATCCACACTTTGGAACAATATGGGTGAGTGGCCCATAAAGATGTAAATATTACGTGCTTTGTAATTGGGGTTGGTCCAAACCACCGGGTGATCGCCCATTTTTATATCCGAATCAGGTACGTAGGTAGATTCATCCACCGAGGCTAATACGTTCACATTTGGTCGGGGACTTTTCTCATAGGTATAAAACTCCTCTTTTTCGACAATAAAAGACGGCGAAACTCCCTTCATAACAGGGTGCCCCTTATCTTCTACATTCACTTTGGCTTTTACAAAAGTTGCGATATAGTTCTTATACCGAATGTTACCCATAAACTTGCTAAACCACTGCCACATCGGGTAACCGTCGAACTCGCCCAACAGCGTAGCATGGTGAAAGCCTATCCAGCCGCCTTTACCCTGCTCAATATAATTTTGAAAAGCGGTTACCGCTTTTTCTTTCCAGGCATAAGGTGGGTAATCCAGCTGTATAAAAAGTTGGTAATTGCTCAAAAAAGCCTCATCTATTTTATCTGTATTCTGAATATAGTCGATAGAAAAATTACTGTCAGCGGCCAGTTTGTCCAACCAAACTTTGGCCGTCTTTGAATACTCGATATGATGCCCGCCATTTTCATAGAGGGCTATCACTCTAAATTTCGGTTTCTGCGCCCAGGCGGCACAAAGGTTAAAGAAGCAAAAAACTAAAACCGGGGTGATTTTTTTCATCGATCTTATATTTTAAACTTATTTGGATGCCGCCCACAATATGGCGTCACGAACTAAAATAACGTAGCTTGGATTGGTTAACGCTGTTGGCGAATGCCCTATGCAGATGTAGATCATCCGGCGGAAGTTTTCATTTGTCCAGATGATCGGATGATCACCCATAGGTTTGTTCTGCTTGTAGGTCGATTCATCGGCTGTTGCCAAGACGCGCACATTGCCGCGCGGGCTTTTGTCATATTCATACCATTCATCCGCCAGCCAGAATTTTTCGGGCATATTCTTGGTTGCAGGGTGTTTGCGGTCTTCCATAACAACCAGCCCATCCTGGAAAGCCGGGTGCGGAGAATAGATAACTCCGCCCAAAAAGTCTTCAAACCATTGCCAGTAAGGCGCTTTTTTACTTGGCCCGATAAATTGCGTGCCGGTAAGGCCGGCAGCATGAATACCAACCCAGCCATTGCCCTGCTCAACGAATTTTTGCAGTGCTGCCTGCTGGCTTGCCGACATATCAAACGGAGCAAGATGGAACATTACGAATACCTTGTACCTGGCCAGGTTAGCATTGTTGATGGTGCTGGTATCCGTTGTGAAATCAACACTGAAATGATTTTCGGTGCCTAGTTTCACAAAAAACTCCTTGCCTACTGATATACTTTTCCAATGATCTTTAGCCAACGAAGCCACAACAAGCACTTTGAAATTGCTTTGCGCATTAGTTTTAGCCCCTAACAAAATGAGGGCTATTAAAGCCATTAGTGAGACCCTCTTTACTATTGATAATTTACCCATCATAATTATTGCTTGGTGTCAGGTTCTTTATATATTCTCCCGAGCATCGGGTTATCAAAAATCACTTTCTTTAATTCCTCCGCATCAATAGCGCCCTGGTGGGTATACACAATTTTACCACCCGGGTCAACTAAAATAGTATAGGGCAAAGCGCCGTCCCATTTGGGGTCAACAGCCTCTATCATTTTATACTTATCATCGCCCGAATAGACATAATTGGTACCCGATGCCTGTTGTCTTTGCAAAAACCTTAACGCCTTATCTTTATTTGCAGGTTCATCCGCGCTGATAGTAACCAACTCTAAGCCCCTGTCCCTGTACATGTGGTTGATGGTCACCAGGTCCGGAAATTCTGCCACGCACGGCCCGCACCAGGTGGCCCATAGGTTGATCAGCCGTAATCTATCCGAACGGTTTTTCAGCACATCACGTATCCCGGCAACGCTGATGG